>JACONG010000001.1:0-263 GCA_014323865.1 Rhodospirillales bacterium
CAGACGGTCCATCACGCTCCTGGGCGTGGAGCCTTCGGGCACCTCGATCTCCGCGCGGTTTTTCTCCGGACCCCCAGGCAGATGTTTGCCCAGGAGCCCGGCGGTCCTCACAAGGATTTTCATTCGGTGATTTTCATTCGGTGATTTTCATGCGGTGATCTTCATGCGGTGATCTTCATGCGGCGCGGCGGCTCGCGTCCTGCGCACAGGCGAGATAGGCCGACATGAACTGATGGGGATCCTTCATCAGCACATCCTTCCAT
>JACONG010000001.1:283-83927 GCA_014323865.1 Rhodospirillales bacterium
CTTTCCCAGCGCTCCGGAGGGAAGACGGGTTGGAAAGAGCAGGGCCCAGAAAGACAGCATTACTTATCGAAGCAAGCTTGCTGGCTTGTTTGTTATATGTGCTCGTCTGGATCGTTGCATTTCGAAAACCTGCATAGTGCGGCACTACAAGGGGTTCGGGTCCCTGCTGGCCTGAAGCTCCGGGGGCAACCCCTGCAATCAGGAGCACAGCTGCAACAACGCTTGACAGTTTGTTCATCGTGGATCTGGTCATGGTGGACCTGGTCATGGCTGATTTCCTCTTTCTCGTGGTCGCGTTTGTCGTGGTCGAGTGGTCGCACGCCTTGCATGCATCCCGAAGTCTAGAGCACATCAAGTCGGTGTCAAGCCCTTTTTTGCAGCGCCCGAAATCGTCCCGATGTCCTCCGTCCCGATGTCCTCGCGTGCGATCCTGCCGCGGGACCGACAAATTGCAGTGTTGTTGTCCACAGCGTTGGGGTTAAGATGCCCCGCGCCGGCAGGACGTTGGTTCCCATGGGCGGGGGCGGGGCCCGAGCAGGAACACGAGCAGGAAGGAGACGTGACAGGTGCAGTCGCCGGAAGCATGTCCAGCGTTGGTCCTCGGAAATATTTCGGACACCGGACGGCGCCACAAGCTTTCTTCTCAGAGCTCGGCAGGATGTCAGATTATGCCCCGCATAAAACACGGAAGCGACGGACGGTTCATGGAGCACCAATCCTCACGCACGAGCGGAAATGTTGGCCATCATCGGCATCCGCTGACAAGTCCGAAGCCGCTCAGTCGAGGCCCTCGTAGCGCTTCTGCGCCTCCGCCAGCGCGGGCTTCAGGCCCTTCGCATTCGTCGTCTTCTGGAACTCCTCGTACTCGGGCACGGCGTTGAAGGTCAGCATTGACTGCATGTCCTGATACCAGTCTGTCGCCGACCTGATGCCCTGCAACTCGTAGATGCGATTGAGGTAGAGCTTGTGCGCGCGCTGCATGGCGCTCGGCATGCGGGCGACCAGCCGCGCCTTCTTCAGTGTCGCGGCTTCGAGCTCGCCGGGTTGAACGACCTCGGTGACGAGCCCCATGGTCCTGGCCTCGGCCGCGGTCACCTCGCGACCGGTCAGCATCAGGTCCTTGGCGGTCTTCATGTCGACAAGCCATGGCATAACCATGCTCATGCCGGCGATGCCGTAGCGCATCTCGTTGTAGCCGAGCCGCGTGTCCGAGGTGACGATGGTGATGTCGCAGAACAGCGCGAGCTCAAAACCCTTGCCGATTGCGCAGTAGTGCACTGAGGCGATGACCGGCTTGGAGACCCGCCAGGCCGCCATGAACTCATGCTGCTGGTCGTTATAGGCGTTGCGGTAGTCGTAGATCGTCTTGAAGTCGTCGCCGGCATCCTCCTTGAGGTCGTGGCCCGAGGAGAAACCCCTGCCCGATCCGCGGATCACGATGGCGTTCACCGCCTCGTCATGCTCGGCCCGCTCCAGTCCGTGACACAGCTCGCTCACCAGCTTCGCGTTGAAGGCGTTGAGACACTCGGGCCGGTTCAGCGTGAGCCAGCAGATCTTCTCGTCGTCGACCTCGTAGAGGAGGTGCTCGTAGGTGGTGTCGGTCATGAATGTCCCCGTCAGGAAATAACTCCGTTGCGGCGCTGCGCCGCAATCTCATCGGTGGTGAAGTCGAAATCGGCCAGGATGGCATAGGCTCGAGCGCCAGATGCAGCGGACGGGCGCTGGATCGCACCCGGCGTCTCCGAGAGCCGCGGTGCGATCCCGGCCTGTTCGATGCCGAAGTCGGTTCGGATCATGTTGCCGATCTCGCGGCGAAACGCCATGCGATCGTGGCGATGCCCGTTTCCCGTATCGCTGGCGACGAGTTCGAGCTGCAGGAAGGTGTTGAGGGAAAGCCGGAACCAGACGTCACGCCATTCCGCCTCGACATCGGTGCGATCCGGCGCGCTCATGCCGCGGCTCCACGCCTGAGGACACGGACGGCGGACTCGACTTCCTCGCGTTCGGAGTAGCAGACGATCATATGGCGTTGGCCGCTCGTGGTGACATAGGTGCCGCGCGCATGCAGGACACGGCGGTTGTCGATAAAGGCGGTCTCGCCGCGCCGGAGCCGATGGAACACCCGGTTCGCCGGATCGCGCGTGAGTGTGGCGTAGCGGCGGTAGGCGGCATAGAGCGGCTCGACGAGGTCAAACTCGGTCATCAGCGGTTCACGCAGCCAGTGCGTGTCGCGTACCTCGACCGGGCGGCCAACCTTGTCGAGGGTGATCAGCGGTGCATGGGAGACGTACTCGGTGTCGGGATGCCGGTTCGCCATCGTCCAGGGAATCGTGGTCAGCAGACGGAAGTCCTCGGGATGATCGCGCCGCAGGATCTCCGCGATGTGGAACCCGTCGGTCCACGAGCTCTCACCGCCGTCGACCGTGTTCTCGACGCAATGGAAGATCTGGATGCCGGGCATGTGTTCGCGCGTCGGCCCGTCGACATGCGGCGTGATGACGATGCCCTTGTTGGCGATGTATTCGCCGTCCGGCTCATAGACGACGCTGGCGTACTTGCCCCAGTTCATGTCCCGCACGATCAACAGCGCCTCGACCCAGCGGGCAAAGGCATCCGGGTCGGCGGGCGTGTCGGTGACGACCGTCAGGCCGAGCCGCTGCAGTGCCTCGAACCAGCGCAGCCGCGTGGCCGGATCGTCGCTGATCGCGTTGCCGTCGAACAGGGGAAGTGAGGCCTGCAGGTTCGCACCCCATGTCGTGCATCCGGATTGTGCGGTGTCCGACTCTCGCCTGTCGTAGCAATGCGCCCGCAGCCAGCCGGGATGATACGCACAGGGCCCGGTGCCGTCTGACCAGTCGACCATCAGTGTTCCGTCGTCACCCGCCGACACCGCGCCGGGAACGATGTCCTGACCGAAGTCCAGGATGTCGAACACACGCTCACGCGAATGCGCATCGAGATAGGCCGGGCCCGCCGCGTTGTCGCGCAGCCAGACCGCGTGAAACCGCGCCGTGGTCCCGTCGGCCCAATGCACAACGACCATGCGGTCCTGCGCGACGGCCAAGACAATGCCTGGCTCCATCGGATAGGTCCGGAAATCGGGGGTCGCCACGACAACGGTCATGATGCGCTCCTCATCGGGGTCCCGGTCTGCCGCAGGACCATGTCGACGGCAACCGCGCCCTGGTCCCGCGGACGGATCAGCAGCGGGTTGACTTCCAGTTCGACGAGATCGGGACCGATCTCGCAGGCGACCGCGGCAATCGCGGCAATGGCGCCGAGCACAGCCTGACGGTCGCCTGCGACGGCACTGCGGAAGCCCCGGCACAGGGACGCTGCGGCGAGGCCATCGAACGCCCGTTCCAGACCGGCGGGATCGGCCGGCAACAGCACGACCGAACGGTCGGCGATCAACTCGGTCATGGTACCGCCGGTCGCAAGCGTCATGGCGAGACCGACATGCTCAATCCGTGTCACGCCGACCAGGAGTTCGGCCACGGCATCACTGACGAAGCTCTCGACGAGAAAACGGTCGGTCGCGATCCCGGGATCATGCGCCCGCACCGATGCGGCAATGGCATCCATCGCCGCGGCCACGCCCGCACCATCGGGTATATCGACCACGACGGCGCCGAGGTCGGACTTGTGGAGCACGGCATCGTTCGCGAGTTTCACCACATAGGGCCCGTCGAACGGGATGGCCGGCGCGCTCGCGTCGCGGCGCTCCACGACAATGCTCTCGGGAATCCGCAGTCCCGACGCGGCAGCCCGTTGTTTGGCCTCGTGTTCACCGAGTGTCATCACCGGGCCCGCGCTCGGCGGGGCAGAGGCGAGCAGGATGTGCTCGTCCGAGCGCTCAAGGCACGCGCGTCGCAGCGCGCCGTAGCGGACGGCATTGGCGACCGCCTGCATGCCCTCACGCAGGCCCTGGAGCGGCGCGATGCCGAGTTCGACATGGAGGCGCTTGGCGTCCTCGGGAAAGCTCTCCGGGAAGATGGTGACCGTTGCGCCCTTCACGCCGGTCTCCGCGACGACGTCGGCGAAGCCCAGGAATTCCTGCCGCCAGGCCTCGATCTCCCAGATACCCGGACGCGGATAGTTGCAGACGTTCAGTGCCACATCGTAGCCGTCGGCCAGAAGCGGACGGTAGCAGTCGGCCTGCTCGGTGCGCTGGCCCCAATACACGGTCGTGAGATCGAGCGGGTTCCCGGGCGTCGCGATGTCGGGGAGAAGCTGGCCGAGCGCATCAGTGGCCGTCTCGCTTGGCAGAGCGACGTCGAGACCGCAGCGCTCGGCTTCGTCGCCGGCAAGCGACGAGTGCATGCCCGAGGCCGTGACGATCGCCGTGCGCTTGCCGGATGGGATGCCCGCGACCGTGAGCATCTTGAGCGTCTCGGTCATCTCCGGCAGGTCGCCCACGCGCAGGATGCCGAGGCGATCGAAGAGGGCATCGTTGACGGCTTCGGGGCTGGTGAGCGAGGCGGTGTGCGAGAACATGGCCCGCGCGCCGGCATCGCTGGCGCCGGCCTTCATCAGAACGATCGGCACGCCCTGTCGGAGCGCGCGATGGGCCACGGCGCAGAGCTGCGGCACGTCCGGCAGGCCTTCGACGTAGACAGCCAGGGCCCGGACCCGCGCGTCGTCGAGCACGATGTCCATGCACTCGGGGATCGTGACATCCATCTGGTTGCCGAGGCCGATCATGTGGGTCAGCGGCACGTCGCGCATTGATGACAGCAAATCGAGCATCACGCCGCCGCCTTGGGTGACGAGCGCGGTTCCGACGCCGGGATCCTGGAGACCGAAACGCTCCATCATGACGGCGGCACGGACCTGAAAGTTCACAAAGCCCGGGCAGTTGGGGCCAAACACCGGCATCTCGCCAGCCGCTTCGGCCAGCCGGTCCTGAAGCAACGCACCGTCCTTGCCGATCTCGGCGAACCCGGCGGCGTTGCAGACAACCGCTGCGGCACCGAGCGCTCGCAACTCCGGGACGATCTCCAGCGTCCGTTCCCGGTTGACGCAGACAAAGGCCACGTCGGGTACGAACGGCAGGGCGTCGAGCGACGGAACGCACGGCAGACCGCCGATGCGATCGCGCCTCGGGTTCACGACCGCAACGTCGCCCTCGAAACCAAGCTGATGAAGATAGGCGATACCTGCCTCCACCCAGCCGCCGCCGACAAATGCGATGCGCTCGGGTGCCAGCGCCCGCTTCAAGCGCACGCGGCGCGAGGGTGCGATTCCGAGATCGTTCATCAGGTCCTGCATCGGTCTTCTCGGTGTGACGTCGCTGTCCAACGTGTCGAGCAACGCGCTGACAGGCCATGCCGAGAATGCTACAAACCAGGCAGATTCGGACAAACACGATGACGCAGCCCGTCCGCGCCCAGTACCAACCCGTCAATCTTGTGGTGCTTGTCGTGACGCAGTTTCCGTCCATGGCCGCATCCACGCTGACGACCATCTTCCGTGTCGCCAACCGGGAACTCGGACAGACACTCTACCGCTGGCAGATGGCCTCAGCCCATGGCGGCATCGTCGAGGCGAACGATGGCAGCCGGGTCGTGACCGAGGCCTGCGCCTCGCTTCGCGAAACCGCCAACATCGTCTTCGTTCTCGCCTCCTACACGCCCCTCCCCAGGATCGAGGCGCCACTTCGGTCCTGGCTTCGCGCGCAGCGGCGCCAGGGTGCACGACTGGTCGGCGTCGAGAGCGGCACGCGGATTCTCGCGCAACTGGGTCAGCTCGGCGATCACGCCGTCGCACTCCATCCCGAAGACGAGGCGTCGTTTCGCGAGGCCTGGCCCGACCAGCCGATCCATCGCGGCCTCTTCAACATCGATCGCGGCGTGGCGTCGGTCGCCGGGGTCAGTGCAACGACCGACCTCGCGCTGGCACTGATCGAGCACGATGTCGGCACACTGCTCGCCGACCAGGTGGCGCGTGTCTGTCTGCACGCGCGACGGGACGCCCTGGGCCGGGTGGTCGAACCTGCGCCCGAACATGGACGGACAACCGTTCTGGAGCGCTGCCGCGCCCTGATGCAGAACAATCTTCAGGAGCCGCTGCGCCTGACCGAGCTCTGCCGAAAGCTTGAGATCGATGAACGCCGGCTCCGCCGCCTGTTCCGGAAGGCGCTCGGCGTCTCGCCGATGCGCTACTATCAGGCGCTGCGCCTGACCGAGGCGCGCTACATGCTTGTCGGCACCGACATGGCCGTGACCGACGTGGCTCTCGCTTGCGGTTTCGACGACCCGTCGTCCTTTGCACGGGCCTTCCGCGGTCACTTCGGCTTCGCGCCCTCGACCCAGCGCGAACCCTATGTCGGCCTCTTGCCATCGCCGTTCTGGCCGGAGGAACGGGACGGCGGTCCAGACCGTGACTGACACCATATCTTGCGGTTCCTGTCACGGGATCGACAAATTGCAGTGTTGTTGTCCACAGCGTTGGGGTTAAGATGCCCCGCGCCGGCAGGACGTTGGTTCCCATGGGCGGGGGCGGGGCCCGAGCAGGAACACGAGCAGGAACACGAGCAGGAAGGAGACGTGACAGGTGCAGTCGCCGGAAGCATGTCCAGCGTTGGTCCTCAACGCCGACTTCCGTCCGTTGAGCTATTTTCCGCTGTCGCTGTGGTCCTGGCAGGACGCCGTGAAGGCCGTCTTCATGGAAAGGGTCCAGACCCTTTCCGAATACGACCGGGTCGTCCGCTCGCCCAGGCTGGAGATACAGCTGCCGAGCGTCATCGCACTCCGTGAGTTCGTTCCGCTCAACAAGCGGCCCGCTTTCACGCGCTTCAACGTCTTCCTGCGCGACCGGTTCTCCTGCCAGTACTGCGGCAGCCGGTTCGAGACACGCGAACTGACCTTCGACCATGTCATGCCACGCAGCCGCGGCGGGCGGACAAGCTGGGAAAACGTCGTCACCGCCTGCAGCACCTGCAACATGCGCAAGGCCAACCGAACGCCACGCGAGGCCGGCATGCCGCCTCTCGCCGTGCCGGCCTCTCCCACCACGTACCAGTTGCGCGAAAACGGGCGGGCCTTCCCGCCCAGTTTCCTTCATGAGGACTGGCGCGATTACCTCTACTGGGACAGCGAACTCGAGAGCGACTAGAGTTGGAACCGCTCCAGCTCCGACAATCCGTCATCGAAGTGTGGATATTGGCCCGCGTCCTGCCCATGAGGCTGCAACGCCTGGACCGACCATGCCCCGGCTTTCGACCTGCTGGCGAACAACGTCATATTGCCGGGTGTCCGACATCACACGCGGGTCGACAGCCAGATGGCGACGCGGGTACCGGCCTTCACGGCACCGGTCAGCACGGCATGTAGAGGCGCGTCGGCAGCGCCGTGCTCGAGCGCCGTATCACGATGATGCTGCTCGTCGGCCCGGAACGCCTCGACGGTCGCCCGGAGGTCGGCCTCGTCGTCACCGAGACGCCTGGCCTGTTCGGCATAGTGCTCATCGATCACGCTTTCGACCGCTTCGGTGCAGGCCATGGCCGCCTTTTCACCGAGAAGGGCGGATCCAACGCCCAGGGCATACCCGGCGACATGCCAGATCGGTGAGAGCGCGGTCGGCCGGACCCGGCGCTCGGCGATCAGGTCGTCGAACCGATCCAGGTGGCGCTGTTCCTGATCTGCCATCCCGAGGATGACCTGACCGGCCTTTGTGCCGCCCAGAACGGCAAGCTGACCGTCGTAGATGCGCCTGGCACCGTACTCGCCGGCGTGGTCGACGCGGATCATCGATTCCACGAGGTCCCCGCGGCTGCGGTCGCCCGGCAGCAGGTCCTCGCCTGTGATGCGTGTTCGGCTCATGCCCGGCTCAACCCCGTCTTCCGCAGACTCCAGGCCGCCACCCCCGCGAGCAGGCTCGAGATCATCATGTTGTAGCCCGCCATCGAGATCCCCGCGAGTGACCAGGGCACCTCGTCGCAGCGCAGGATTGCCGTCTCCCACAGGGCCGCCTTCAGCTCCTCGACCGTCTGGCCGACGACATCGCCGGCACCGCAGAACGAACTCTCGATCCAGCCCTGCTCGACCGCCACGTGGTAGCCCGCAATGCCCATGCTGGCGACGAAACAAAGCGTCAGAAGGGCCAGCAGCGGAGGGGCCACACTGCCGCGCCCGGCGAAGGCCGTCGCCAGTCCGACGACAAGACAAGCCGCGTGAGCCCAGCGTTGCGAGATGCACAGAGGACAGGGCTGCAAGCCCTCGACGTACTGGAAATAGAACGCGCCGGCCAGCATCAGCCCGCTGGCGAGTGCCAGAAGCCCCCCCAGGGCGCGGGGGCCGTCGGTGATCAGGGGCTTTGCCTCGTCAGCCATGGGACATCATGTCGTCGCGCCGGGACATCGCTACAAGAGCCACTTCACCGATGCGAATCCGGCAAGGGCGACAAGGAACGAAACGGTCGCGACGAGCGCCAGGCGCTTTTCGATAAAGTTGCGGATCGGCGGTCCGAACCAGTGCAGGAGAGCCGCCTCAAGCAGGAAACGCAGCCCGCGCGAAACCAGCGATGCCACGATGAAGACGACGAGGTCGAGGTGCACCGCGCCCGAGGCGACCGTCACGACCTTGTAGGGGATCGGCGTGAAACCGCCCGCGAAGACGATCCAGGCAGCCCACTCGGCATCGAGATCGTCAACAAGATCAGTGTAGGCGTCCTCGAGGCCGTAAAAGGCCAGGATCGGCTGGCCGAGACCCTCGTAGAGCAGCGCGCCGATGGCATATCCCAGCACGCCGCCGATCACGGTGCCGACCGTCGCCACACCGGCATAGAGCCAGGCCCGCTTCGGCCGGGCGAACATCATGGGCAACATCATCGCCTCGACCGGGATCGGGAAAAACGAGGCTTCCGTTGCCGACAGGACAAAAAGCCACCACACCGCATGGCGATGTGCAGCAAGTTCCATGGTCCGGTCGTAGAGACGTTGCAGCATGGCGATTCCGGGGCGATTCCGGGCGGGTGCGACCCTATAAACGCTCAATCAGGCGATGTCATCCGGCCTTATGCGGTCCGGTCCGAACGGCATGGCTGGACCGGACCGCCGGGACCCTGGGCAGCCCGCTCGTCGTCAGGACACCGGAGGGACCGCAGGCTGCCATGGTCCACCGGGTGCCCTTCGTCAATCCAGACAAGAGCAGGATGCGCGGTGCCTGAGCGCCGCACAGCTCCGCTCAGAGGCAGTCCGCCAGGGTGTTGGCCATGTTCCGGAGGAGCTGCGGATAGAGCTCTGGACCGGGCTCCAGATCGGCACCGAGCGGATCCATCACGCCTGTGTTGGCGTCGGTGCCGTCAAGGACCGTCGCCACGAGGCCCGGATTGAACTGGGGCTCTGACAGGACGCAATCGATTCCCTCGTCCTGAACACGACCCTGGATTTCGGCGATCCGGGCCGGGCTCGGGTCAGACGCATCGCCCAGCGAGATCGCGCCCGACGCCGGGACGTCGAAGTCGGTCTCGAAATACTGATAGGCGTCGTGGAAGACGATGAAGCTGCCGCCACGAACCGGATCGAGGGTCGCGCTGATTTCGGTGGACAGGGCCTCAAGCTCCTCGCGCGCCTCGGCAGCATTCGCCTGATACGTGTCGGCGTTGTCCGGATCGGCTTGCGAAAGCCCAGCGGCGATGATGGTCAGCCAGGTGCCGGCATTCCGAGGCGAGAGCCAGGCATGCGGATCATGCTCGCCATGATCATCGTGACCGTCATGATCCGCGTGATCGTCGTCATGGTCATCGTGACCGTCGTGATCCGCGTGATCGTCGTCATGGTCATCGTGACTGTCATGATCCGCGTGATCGTCGTCATGGTCATCGTGACTGTCGTGATCCGCGTGATCGTCGTCATGGTCATCGTGACTGTCGTGACCCGCGTGATCGTCGTCATGGTCATCGTGACTGTCGTGACCCGCGTGATCGTCGTGGGCATGGGCCTCGAACAGGGCACCTTCCCGGCCATCAAGCAGGACGGTCCCGTCCGCCTCAAGCAGGGTCGTCACATGGGCTTCCGCCGCCAGGGTCCCGATTGCATCGTCCATCCAGGGGGTGAGGTCCTCGCCCATCCAGAAGACGAGATCGGCTTCCTGCAACGCCTCGGCTTCAGAGGGCCTCAGGGTGTAGCCATGGGGGGTCGCGCCGGACTGCACGATCAGGCTCGGTGTGCCGACGCCGTCCATGACGCGAGCGACCAGGGAATGCACCGGCGCGATATCGGCAGTCACGTTCGGAACATCCGCCAGGGCCGTTCCGCTCATCAACACCGTTGTGAACGCTGCAAGCGACGTGAACGTTCTGGACATCATCACCTCCTTGTGATTTTATAACGTTGTGATTTTATAACATTTCAGCCGCATAACAAATCCAGCATCCCCTGACAAGGGAGGCACGGTGCGTGTCTGCCGGGAATTCACGCATGATCGGTTTCAAAACCCACAATCACGCGACATGTGTCGGGCAGGCCCTGGCGGCAGCCGAAGACCGCTGCGCGTCCGACGGACTGCGCCTCACACCCGTCCGTCGCAAGGTGCTCCAGATTCTGTTGCAGCAAAATACGGCGCTGGGCGCGTACGCCATTCTCGACCCTCTGAGGGCGGCGGGTTTCAGCTCTCAGCCTGTGGTGGCCTATCGCGCACTCGATTTCCTGTCGCGGCACGGGTTCGTTCACAGGGTCGAACGCCTGAACGCTTTCATCGCCTGTTCTCATCCCGGCGAGAACCACACACCGGCCTTCATGATCTGCCGCCTTTGCAACATCGTCGCTGAAGCCCGATCGGCTCCCGCCAGGGGTCAGCTCGGTGCTGCCGCCCGGGCCGCAGGCTTCCGGATTGAAAGGGCCGTTGTCGAAGCGGAAGGCGTCTGCTCCTCCTGCGCCGACAAGGCCGACGCATGAGCCTTGTCTCGGTTGAGAATCTGACCGTCGCCTATGGCGCGAACACGGTGCTTCGCAATGTCTCCATGACCCTGGAGCGCGGCGAAATCGTGACCATCGTCGGCCCCAACGGCTCGGGCAAGACAAGCCTGCTGCGCGCCATCATCGGCGCAGTCAGGCCCGCAGCGGGCCGGATCCAGCGGACGCCGTGCCTCGGGATCGGCTACGTGCCGCAGCGATTGCAGATCGATCCGACCCTGCCGATCACGGTCGAACGCTTCATGCGGCTGACCGATCGGGCCTCAAGCGCCGCGTGCGAGGCGGCCCTTGTGACCGCGGGTGTCCCCGACCTTCTCGAACGGCAGATGACACAGGTGTCGGGCGGGCAATTCCAGCGCGTCCTGCTGGCTCGTGCCCTCATCAACAGTCCGGATGTCCTGCTTCTCGATGAAGCCACGGCGGGTCTCGATCAGCCGGGCTCGGCTGCGTTCTATCGGCAAATCGAGGCGGTCCGCCACGACACCGGCTGTGCCATTCTGATGATCAGCCACGAACTTCACGTCGTGATGAGCGCCTCGGACCGGGTGATCTGCATCAACGGTCATGTCTGCTGCGAGGGCACACCGGACGTCGTGGCGTCGGCGCCCGAGTATCGCGCGCTCTTCGGCAGCGGCACCGGCGGCGCACTCGCCCTCTACAAGCACGATCACGATCACGATCATGATCGCGCACAAAGCCACGAGGCCGCCCGGTCGTGCTCGACGATTTCATGACCCGTGCAACCTTGGCCGGGATCGGCGTGGCATGTGCGGCCGCTCCCCTGGGGTGTTTCGTTGTCTGGCGGCGCATGGCTTATTTCGGCGACGCCACGGCACATGCCGCGATCCTCGGTGTCGCACTCGCGCTCACGCTCCAGGTCTCGATCTTTGCCGGTGCGATGGCTGTCGCGCTGGTGATGGCCTGCACGGTCACGGTGCTGACCGGGCGCGGCTACGCCATGGACACGCTCCTGGGCGTGATGGCCCATTCCGCGCTGGCGTTCGGACTGGTCGCGGTATCGTTCCTGTCAGGCATCCGCATCGACCTCATGGCCTATCTGTTCGGTGACATCCTGGCGGTGTCCCGGATCGATCTTCTCGTGATCTGGGGCGGCGCGGCCCTGGTGTTCGGCCTGATCGTCTGGCGATGGTCGGCCCTGCTTGCGTCGACCCTGAACGAAGAGCTGGCCTATGCGAGCGGGATCGACCCCAGGCGCGAGCAACTGGTGCTGACCCTGTCTCTCGCCATCACCGTGGCCGTCGCGATCAAGGTCGTGGGCGTGCTCCTGATTGCCGCTCTGCTGATCATCCCCGCCGCCGCCGCGCGGGGCCTTGCCCGCACGCCCGAGGCAATGGCCCGGATCGCGGCCGTGATCGGCACCATCTCGGCGGTCGCAGGCCTGCAGGGTGCCTATGTGTTCGACACGCCGGCAGGTCCGTCGATCGTCTGCGTCGCAGCGATCATCTTTGCCGCCCTGAACCTCATCCGCTGGCGAACCCGAGGCGGCCTGAAAGCCTGAGGCCATGCTACGATGCCGCAACGCCCGCACGCGCGATCGACGCGCGACGCCTCCGGGCGAATTCATCGAGCCCCAGACATCGACAAGGCCAGACATCGACAAGGCCAGACATCGACAAGGCCAGACATCGACAAGAAAGGTCAGGGGCAAATCCGACGCAGGAAGGGAGAGATTGCGGCCACCCCGTGGTCGTGCGCTTGACCCTGTGGGGAAGCATCGCCATGTTCGCCGCCACGGTGCCTCTGTGGCGGAATTGGCAGACGCGACAGACTCAAAATCTGTTGTCCGAAAGGGCGTGGGGGTTCGAGTCCCTCCAGGGGCACCAGTCAACCGTCGCAAGCGTCTCGCGCCCTCAGGGCTGACTGCAATCGCGGCCGGAAGCGCAGGAAGAGGCGATAGCCTCTCTCCGTGACCCAGGCGAACGGCTGCACACGGAGCACGCGGGCGAATGAACGAAAGATCGGCAGCTCAAGCCACAACCGGGTGAAAGCCGCCCCGCCCGAGACCAGGTTTCCGTCACTGTCGAGAACGTGGAATCGAGCCAGGGCGGTCTCGCGATCGAGCCCGCACACGACGGATGACGGGTCGGTGCTGGCGACATCGACCCAGCGGACCGCGTCGGCACCATCCTGACGACGATAGAAGGCGATCTCGCGCGCACACAAAGGGCACGCGCCGTCGTAGAACACGGTGACAGGTTTCTGTTGAGCGTTCGACATCAGCGGACATGACCGACAATCAAGGCAATGAAGAGGCTGACCGGGAGCATCGCGAACGCAGCTCCGGTCCAACCCTGGTTACGCCTCGGGGCCGACATCGGATGAGCCCCGGACGGCGAGCCTGCCGGAGCGCGGCGACAGGTCCCGACCGCCCGGTCGATGACAGCACCGATCCGTTCCCGGTCCTCTCCGAACCGGCTGTCGCTCCAGCCCCTGGCGGCGAGGCCCGCCGCGACCGCTGCACGCATCCCGTCGCGGGCGAAGCTGCTCCCGGCAACCGGACGCATCAGGGTCGCGCACTGTTCACGTGGCAGCGCGGGGAAGACGTTGAATGCATGTCACCCGGCCAATCCGTGACCAATCGCGGCCGGAAGCGCATATTGGGGCGCACATCGGGCGCAGCGATTGCCCGATGCATCCCCCGTGCCCTACATTGCGCCGGCAGCGCCTGACTGTCGAAACCGGACTCTGACGTTCGGGCTGTTCAAGTGCGCGTGAACGTCAATCCACCGAATCCTTTGGATCAACACGAGGAGACGAGAGAATGGCTTGTACCGGAACATGGGGCACCGGAACACGGGATGTGGGTGGCAGGATCCGCCACGGGATCGCGGGCGCAATCCTGGCAACGCTGATGCTGACCGGTCAGGCCGGGGCGCGGACCGAAGACGGATCGATACCGCTGCACATGGCGGCGATTGGCGGCACAGCGGAGAGCGTGGAGGCCCCGGTCGCTGCCGGAGCTGACATTGAGGCGCGGGACAGGCACGGATGGACACCGCTGCACATGGCGGCGGGTGGCGGCACAGCGGAGATCGTGGAGGTCCTGATCGCCGCAGGGGCTGACATCGAGGCGCGGGACAGGCACGGATGGACACCGCTGCACGTGGCGGCATTTCTGGGTACAGCGGAGACCGTGCAGGCTCTGATCGCCGCAGGGGCTGAGATCGGAGCGCGGACCGAAGACGGCTTGCTCGCCGCCCATCTTGCCGAAGACAACGCAGCGGTGCGCAATCATGACGTGTTCCGGACGCTGAACGAAGCGCGGTTCGACTGACCGGCGGGGCCGGGATCGGGGTGCGAAACGAAGGCGGCACGCGTCCCGTCGATCTTGCCGCACAAGGCCGCGGCTTCCGGCGACGTGGAAGCAATAAACACCCCGGCCCCGATCCCGGCCCCGACGCCGTGTTGAAACAATCCACGTCCCGTTGAATCCAGCGTCGTCCAGCCCGATCCGGTTGCGGAAGGTCAGGCCTTGGGGCGCCTGTTGTCGGGGTCATAGACTGACCGTTCGAGCCGCGTGGCAGAGCGTTCGTCGCCGAGAACGAGCACGTCGAAGCGGTCACGCTTGCCCGCGGCGGCCTCGACGAACCCAAGCGCGATGCACTTGCCCGTGCGGTAGCCGTGCGAACCCGAGGTGACAAAACCGACCGGCTTGCCGTCGGCCAGAATCGGACTGTTGGCGTGGGGATCGCTGTCGCCGGGTGCGACATCGAGCATCACGAACGACCAGTCCGCCGGCTTGTCGCGTGCTGCCAGCACCGCATCACGACCCCGGAAGGCGGGTTTGTCGAAAGCGATGAAGCGATCGATCCCGGCATCGAAGGGTGTATACTCGACGCCGAACTCCGCCTGCCAGCCGTGATAGCCCTTCTCGATCCGCATCGCGTTGAGCGCGTAGGAACCGAAGTCGCCGAGACCGAACGCCGCGCCTTCCGCCCGGAGCGCATTCAGCAAAACGGCAGCGTCGCCGGGAGCGACATGAAGCTCCCAGCCGAGTTCCCCGACAAAGCTGACCCGCAGTGCCTCGACCGCCACACCCGCAAGCGTGATATGACGCGCGGACATCCATGGTGCCGCCTCGCGCGAGAGATCGTCGGATGTCAGACATGACAGAAGAGCACGCGACCGGGGACCCATCACCATCAGCGTCGCCCGGGAGCCCGACTCATCGGCCAGCGAGACACTGCCGGTCGTCGGCAGGAGACGCTGGAAGATGTCGAAATCCCGTGTTGCCGCCAGCGTCGGACCGAGCAGGACAAAGTCGTTCTCGCTCCATCGCGTGACCGTGGCTTCTGTCTCGATCATGCCGCCGGGGGTCAGGAGATAGCGCAGGCCGACCCGTCCCACGGCTGGCAGGCGACCGCAGATCAGGCCGTCGAGCCAGGCAGCCGCACCCTCGCCCGACACATGGTAGCGGGTGAACCCGCTGTGATCCATGACGCCGACCCGGTCGCGCACGGCGAGGCACTCCTGTGCCACGGCCGGCATCCAGCCTTCATGACGGAAGCTCGGATGGCCGTCGTCAGGCACGTCCCCGGTCCGGAACCACAGGGCGCGCTCCCAGCCGCCCATCTGTGCGAACACCGCGCCGCGTTCGGCCATGGTGTCATGGAGCGGGCTGCGTGAGACCGGCCGCGCCGACTGCCAGACCCGGTGCGGCCAGGGCGGGGCGTACTGGTTCTCGTAGAGTTCGGCGACGCGGGCTGCCGCAAAATCGGCGGTGGCCCAGGCACCGAAGCGGCGGGGATCCCAGGCCCAGTTGTCCCATTCGGTCTCGCCCCCGGTGATCAGTTCGGCAATGGCCTTGCCCACCGCCGGTCCCTGACAGAAACCGATCTGCACCGCGCAGGCATGGTAGGCGTTGCGCAAGCCCGGCGCCGGTCCGGCCAGGGGCTGCGCGTCCGGCGCATAGGGAATCGGACCGTTGACGCAGCGCTGAATGCCGGCCTCGGCGATCAGCGGCATCATCGTGACGGCATCCTCGTAGATCGCCTCAAGCTGCGCCAGATCGTCGGGGAAGAGCTCCTGACCGAAATCCGCCGGCACACCGTCGCGCCAGACGATGTTGGCATCGTGGCCGTAGGAGCCGAGCAGAAGCCCGTCGCGCTCGCGCCGCGCGTAGAACTCGCCGTCGGGGTCACGCACGATCGGGAAACGGCCGTCCAGCGCCGCGACCTCAGGCACGGCGTCGGTCACCACGTACTGATGGGCGAGATTCGCGATGGGCAGGTCCTGGCCCATCATCGCACCGACCTCGGCACCACGGAAACCGGCCGCGTTGATCACGATCTCGCACCGCACCGAACCCGTCGCCCCCCGCACGACCCAGTCGTCACCGTCGCGCTCGATGGCCTCCACCGGATTGTGGCGCATGACACGCGCGCCCAGGCGGCGGGCTCCGGCAGCCACGGCGTGGACGACCTGGGCCGGATCGATCACGCCTTCGGCGGCGTCGAACAGACCGCCGACACTGTCACCGGCTTCGAGGAACGGATGCAGCGCCTCCATCTCGGCCGGGCTCACGATCGTCATGTCGAGGCCCTGGGCGCGGGCAATCCCCGCGACGTAGTTGAGGTGGTCCATCCGTTCGGCCGAATGGGCGGGATAAAGACAGCCGTCGATGTGGAAGCTGAAAGGGTCGTCGACCGTGCGGGCGAGCTCCTCATAGAATCCCCTGGCATAGGCTTGGGCCCGCATGTTGCCCCAGCTTCCCGAGAACGCGGTGACGTGGCCTGCAGCGTGCCAGGACGAACCGGCCGTCAACTCCTCGCGCTCGACCAGCAATGTATCGGTTTCGCCCATGCGAGCGAGCTGGTAGAGGCAGCAGACACCGCTCATGCCGCCGCCGATGACCACAATCCGGGCCTGCTCCATCTCAGTGGTCCCGCAGCAGGGTGCCGTACCCTTCGATTGCGTCGTTGATGTCGAGCCGACGCAGGGCCTGCCAGTAGAGCGCTGCGTTGCAGGCGACGAGCGGCAGGCCGTGGCGCTGTTCGAGTTCGTCGATCAGGCCAACCACCGGCAGCGCCGTGCCAACCTGCAGGATGGCATCGATGCCATCGACAGCGACCTCTGCAACGACGCGCCGGATGTCCTCAAGCGAGGTCTCGACGATCGCCGGCAGCGATGGCGCTTCCGTGCCCTTGATCGCAACGACCTCGAAACCCGCTGCCTCCGTATTGGCCTTCACGTTGGCATCGATCTCGGCGTTGAACGGGGTCACCACCGCGATGCGTTTCGCACCAAACGCCTGAAGCGCGGCATAATCGGCGGCCGAGGCGTTCACGACGGGAATGCCTGTCACCTGCTCCAGTCCAGCGCATCGGTCGGCCAGCCTGGCCGGGCCACCGGGACCGGCATCGGTCGTCAGCCCGATTGCCAGAAGCCTGGGCGAGCAGTCCATCAGCCTGGACGCCTCGTCGTCGAGGTCGTCGGAGATGCGCTCGCCGCCCAGCCGGAAACGCTGCATCTGGTTGGTCACACCATCGGGCCGGAGCATGGCGAGTTCCGGTTCGACCACGGTGTTCATGGCCGGTGTCATGACACCGATAACGGCGCGGTGTCCCAGGGTGTCGGTCATGAGCAACCTTTCAGGTGGTCGTTGAGGCCGGTCATGCCCCCGACATAGATGAGTTCGCCGACGATATGCTCGAGCTCGGCCGCGTCTGCGGGATCGCAGGTCAGCGTGCATTCCCAGATGCCCAGCGTCTTCGCGCCCTCGGTGATTTCGACAAACCGGTTGGTCGAGACGTAGTCGTTGCAGGGCAGCGGGCCCTCGACGATGTCGTATGTATAGGCGTGCTCGCGGTCGGAATGCGCCAGCAGGGTCTCGCGCCAGATCGAGCCGTCCGCCCCGTCGAGATGCCGGATGGAGCCGACCGACGTCGACGTGCCGGACTCCATGCGCGATGCCGTGACGCCCGGGTTCCAGGTGGCGACACCGTCGAAGGCGCGGACGGCCTCCCAGACGCGCGCAATCGGTGCGTCGAGCACTAGGCTGCGAAAGACATGCATCGGGTCTGCTCCTTGATCAGGGATCGAGACGAATGGGGAAGCGCATACGAATCTCGGTCTGCGCGGCGGCCGAAAGATGCGAGGACGGCGGACTTGAGAGAATCTCGTCGACCCGGGCCCTGGCCCGCTCCCAGATGCTGGTGCCCCCCGCCGCCTGCCAATCGTCGACGCTGTTGCGGTCAGCGAGACGGGGATAGACGTATTCGGTCTTCATGAGCTGCAGCGTCTCGGGCTCACCGAGATAGTGACCCTCGCCACCGACGACCCGTGCGATCGCGTCGAGATCAAGGCCGCCTGCCTCAAGGTCGACGCCACGGACCGAACGCAGAATGGCACCGCACATCTCGTCGTCGATCACGAGAGCCTCGGGGCTCGCCACCATGATCGAACCCAGCATACCGACCGAAAGGTTGATCATGTCCGCACCGGCGTGGGCGGAGAGCGCCACGGTGTAACCCTTCTCATAGCCTGCCTGCGCATCGGCGATCTTGGCGTCTGTGATCCCTGCCGAGACGGTCGACGGCAGACCGAGATGGAGCAGGAGCTGCGCCGCCGCCGCGCTTGCGACAGCAGCCTCACCGCTGCCACCCGACATGGCACCGGTCCGGAGATCGGAGATGAAGGGCATGAAGGCATAAATGCAGGGATGGCCGGGCCGGATCGCCTCAACCAGCATCATGCCCGCCAGGCACTCGGCGAGGCCCTGCGCCAGTGAACCGGCGAGTGAGGCCGGGCTTGTCGCACCGGCCTGCCCGGCCGAACAGATCTGCGGGATCATGCCGGCCCCGATCGCCTCGGCAAGCACGGCGCAGCCCTCGGGCGCAAAGCGCAGCGGCGGCACGACATGAACCACGACCGCCATGCAGAAGGGTTGGCGACGGAATCGCCCCTCGCCGCCGAGCGCCTTGTCGAACATGGACGCCACGGGTGCAACGTGGTCGGCGCTGTCGAAGCTGATCCCGATCGGCTTGGCAGTTCCCGCCATGCAGGCGAAGGCCGTGTTGATGTCGAGCTCGAACGGATTGTCGAGGTCGCGTGCGATCAGCGGGCGCAGACCGTAGCTGACGTTCTCGCAACGATCGAGCACACGCATCATGCGCGAGAGATCGTCGAGCGTGCTGTCGCGATAGCCGCCATCCCGCGCATCGAGAACCTGAACGGCCGCGCCGCCCGTTCCAGCGTGAACGGCACCGCCGCCGATCTGAAGACCTGTCGAATCGAGAAAGCCCGGGAGGGCGACTGTAGACGGTGCGCGAGAGAGAACGTCCTCGACGGCGGAGCGCGGGAAGAAGACACGGCCGTCCCGCATGTCGGCCGCGCCGGCCGCAAGGAGGCTGTCAAGGATTCCACCGGGTGCGGCAAGCCCGATCTGTTCCAGGATACCGAAGGCGGTGTCAACGACCGCCGAAACGCCCGCGCCATCCAGCGGGCAATAGCAACCGCCCAGCGGTACCGGAAGAATGACAGCCCCGGTCGTGGCCGCCGCCCGTTCGCGTCGTGTCTGACGGACCCGTCGTGTCGCTGCCATAAGCCTGTGCTGTCCCAGAGAGCAAGACCCGCCGATGGCGCGGATCCAAGAAAAACGATTCAACAAAGATGACACGCACACAAGATGCGAGCGTGAACAAATTCCACCGCTGTTGCGGTCAGTCGACCCAGGGATTGTCGGGCAGGTGCCCGACGACAGTGACGGCGATCAGGACGTCGAGGAAAAGCCACTCCTGCGCGACCCGTGTTCGATCCCGGCGACCGGCGGCTGGTGGGTCAGGCCCGATTCAACAGGGTGCCGATTGCGGAACAATCCACCGTTCCCCGTCTGCGGAGGCGGTCGGGAAGAAACGGAAGACTTCAGGCGGCCATGCCGCCTGAAATCCGCCGCCTGAAATCTCAATTGTCCAGATCAACCATGGGCTGATGAAAATCGTTCGCCGATGTTGCGCCGGGCATACGATTTCGGTTGTCACGCCCGAAAGACGCTGGCAGCGTCCGCCGCTTTCTCTTGCTGGGGGTTGGCGATGGCGCGTCTGGCAGTCGATATCGGCGGCACCTTTACCGACATTGCATTGGAACTTGATGAAGGGCGGCTCGAGACCTCGAAGGTCCCGACCACGCCGCGCACGCCCGAACAGGGTGTGATGAACGGTGCGCGACTGGCCCTTGAGAAGGCCGGGCTCGGTGCAGAGGCGGTCACCGGCGTCATTCACGGCACGACGCTCGCGACCAATGCCCTGATCGAACGCAAGGGCGCAGCGACCGGCCTGATCTGCACCGAAGGTTTCCGCGATACGCTGCGGCTGGCCTACGAAAACCGCTACGACCAGTACGACATCTGGCTCGACAAGCCCGATCCCATCGTACCGCGCCACCTCACCTTCCCCGTCGCCGAACGCATGGACGTGCGCGGACAGGTCCTCACCGAGCTCGACGAAAATGCGATCGCACCGATCGCGGAACGCCTGAAGGCCGAAGGCGTGGAGGCTGTCGCGATCGGTCTGCTTCACGCCTATGCCAACCCCGACCACGAACATCGCGTGCGCGACCTGCTGCTGGCCGAAGCGCCTGATCTCCATGTCACGCTGTCGTCGGAAGTCTGCCCGGAGGTTCGCGAGTACGAACGCCTGACCACGGCAACATGCAACGCCTATGTCCAGCCGCTGATAGCGCGCTACCTGCAGGCCCTTGATACCGAGCTGCAGGCCGCCGGCATCGGGGGACCGATGCTGCTGATGACATCGGGCGGGGGCGTCTGCTCACTCGAGACCGCCATACGCTTCCCGATCCGTCTTGTTGAATCCGGCCCCAGCGGCGGCGCGATCCTGGCCGCCAGCGTGGCTGCCGAGCGCGGCGAGGCCGAGGTGCTGAGCTACGACATGGGCGGCACCACGGCGAAGATCTGCCTGATCGACAATGCCGAACCGATGACCGCCCGCACCTTCGAGATCGCGCGGGCGGCGCGCTTCATCAAGGGCAGCGGCCTGCCTGTCCGGATCCCGGTGATCGAGATGATCGAGATCGGTGCGGGCGGCGGCTCGATCGCCCGGCTCGACAATCTCGATCGGATCACCGTCGGCCCCGACAGCGCAGGCTCCGAGCCCGGCCCCACCTGCTACAGCCGAGGCGGCACCGAACCCACGGTGACCGACGCCGACCTGACGCTGGGGCGGCTCGACTCCGGCGATTTCGCCGACGGGCGTATGACGCTCGACGGCGAGGCGGCACGCGGCGCGATCGCACGCCAGGTCGGCGACGGCCTCGGGCTCAACGCGACCGACGGCGCACTCGGCATCTCCGAGGTGATCGACGAGACCATGGCGAATGCCGCCCGCGTGCACGCCGTCGAACGCGGCAAGGACCTCAGGAAACGCACAATGATCGCCTTCGGCGGGGCGGGCCCGCTCCATGCATGCCGCATGGCAGAAAAACTGCAGATCCCGCGCGTCGTGATTCCCAACAACCCCGGCGTCGGTTCGGCCGTCGGCTTCCTGCGCGCGCCGATCGCTTATGAGGTCATCCGCAGCCGCTACATGACGCTCTCGGCATTTGAGCCCGAGGCCGCCAACGAGGTCTTCCGGCAACTCGGCGATGAGGCGTGCGCGGTGGTGCACGAAAGTGCTGCCGATGCGCCCGTCACGGAAAAACGAAGCTGTTTCATGCGCTACCTCGGCCAGGGTCACGAAATCGAGGTGCCGGTCAGCAACGGCGTGCTCGACGGTGCCGAGCGCGATCATCTCCGGGCCGCCTACGACGAGGAGTATGCCCGACTGTTCAGCCGAAGCGTGCCCGGTATGGACGTCGAGATCCTGGGCTGGAAGCTGGTGGTCTCGACCGAAGTGC
Organism: Rhodospirillales bacterium; assembly: GCA_014323865.1. Taxonomy (NCBI): domain Bacteria; kingdom Pseudomonadati; phylum Pseudomonadota; class Alphaproteobacteria; order Rhodospirillales; species Rhodospirillales bacterium. The sequence continues at coordinate 22,068 of JACONG010000001.1, forward strand.
CGCGCACCAACGGGCGCGACAGCGAGAGCCCGGACCACGCCGCCGAACCCTGCCGCTACCGCACGATGGTCGACCCGCGTGCAGGCGTCGCCAGGGAGGCACCCGTGTTCACGCGCGGCACCATGGCTGCAGGAGCGCAGTTCGAGGGCCCTTGCGTCGTGACCGAGGGCCAGACCACCACCGTCGTGACCGGCGGTTTCACGGGCCGCATCGACGGCCTGGGCCATATCGTCCTGGAACGCCGCGAGGAGGTCACGTGATGGCAAGCGCACTGGAACAGATCAACCAACAGATCATGTGGGACCGCCTGATCGCCGTCGTCGAGGAGCAGGGTCAGACGCTCATGCGTGCGGCCTTCAGTCCGATTGTGCGGGAGTCGGGCGACATCTCCGCCGGGATCTTCGACCTCCAGGGCCGAATGCTGGCCCAGGCGGTGACCGGCACCCCGGGCCACATCAACACCATGGCCGCCGCGGTCGTCCACTTCCTGGAGCACTTCCCCGCGGAAACCATGGTGGAAGGCGACATCTATCTCACCAACGATCCCTGGATGGGCGCGGGCCATCTCAACGATTTTGTCCTGGTGAAGCCGTGTTTCGTCGATGGCACGCTCGCTGGTCTCAACGCCTGCACCTCGCATCTTGCCGACATCGGCGGACGCAGCTTCGGGCCCGACGCCGCCGACGTGCATGAGGAAGGCATCTACATCCCGCCGGTGAAGCTCGTGAAGCAGGGCCAGATCGATGAAACCATGATGGCCGTGCTTTATGCCAACAGTCGTGTGCCCGTGCAGAACGAGGGCGACCTCTACGCGCTGATCGCGTGCTGCGAGGTGGGCGAGGAGCGGCTCGCGGAGATGATGACCGAGTTCGCCATGACCTCGCTCAGGAGCCTGGGCGACCACATCATCGAGACGTCGCGGCAGGCCACGCTGGAGCGTATCCGCAGCTGGCCGAACGGCACGTGGCAATCAGAGATGATGACCGACGGCTATGATTTCGAGATCAGGATCGCAGCCACGCTGACCGTCACCGACGACAGCATGACGATCGACTACACCGGAAGCTCGGGCCGCTCGCGCTACGGTATCAACTGCCCGTTGACCTATGCCCAGGCCTACACCGTGTTCGGCATCAAGTGTGTTGTCGCACCCGACATCCCCAACAATGCCGGTGCGCTCGAGCCCTTCATCGTGACGGCACCGCAGGGCTCGATCATGAACGCACTGAAACCCGCGCCCGTTGTGATGCGCCACATCGTGGGCCAGATGCTACCCGACGCCGCCTTCGGCTGCCTGCACCAGGCGCGTCCGGGTTCGGTTCCTGCGGAAGGCACGGGCGTTCTGTGGGATCTCTCCCTGCGCGGCGGCTTCGGTCACCACCAGGGCGAGAACCGGACCCGGTTCGCCATGGAACTCGTCCACAACGGCGGCACCGGCGGCCGGCCGACGCGTGACGGTCTCGACGCCACGGCCTATCCGTCCGGCGTCATGGGGAGTCAGGTGGAGATGGTCGAATCGACCTGTCCGCTGGTCGTCTGGCGGCGCGAGTTGCGTCCCGACTCCGGTGGCGCGGGCAAATATCGGGGCGGACACGGGCAGGTCATGGAGATCGGCTCGAGCGAGGAGGCTCCCTTCCAGCTTGCCGCCGCGCTCGACCGCATCACCTATCCCGCACGCGGGCGCGCCGGTGGTCACGACGGTGCCCCGGGCGTGCTACGGCTCAGTTCGGGCAAGCCGATGAACGGCAAGGGCGAGCAGGACATTCCCCCTGGGGACCGTCTCTGGGTCGAAACTCCCGGCGGCGGCGGTTACGGCGACCCGGCGGAACGCGACACGCCGCTCATCGAGGCGGACCTTCGCAGCGAACTCGTCAGCGCCGGGGCCGCAGCGCGCGACTACGGATATTGACCCCGCGTCAACCCTTCCCGGGAGATGGGAGATACCGGGACGTGACCGAATGTCCCGGTTCCATCGACAGGTTTCCCCGGCAAGGACAGCGCCGACTTTGCCCGTACTCTGAAGCAGGCCGATGGCATCGCCTCGCTGCGGCGCGACTTCATGCGCTTCTCGCCGCTCGGGTGCCTCGCGAGATCTAGAGCGCGGCGACAGCGGAAGCCAGCCGCACAATCTCATCGTCCGTATTGTGGTAGTGCACAGCCGCGCGGCAGATCGACGGCATGGCGCGGCTCTCGAAATCGAGCCGTGTCGACGATGGTGACGAGGCACCGACGACAATGCCCCGGGCACCCAGCTGCGCGACAATCTCGCTGGCGTCCACGCGGTCGTGACTGAAGGTCACGATAGCGCACCGATCGGCCTGCGTGCCGGCGTCGCGCAACGTGACGCCGTCGAGCGCCGCGAGGCGATCCCGCAGATCTCCAGCCAGCGCGGCATTGCGCCCGGCAATCGCATCGAGACCGACATCCAGCGCATAATCGACCGCAACGCCGAGGCCGACCTTGCCGGCCACGAAGCTCTCCCAGTTTTCGTAGCGTCGCGCGGTCGGCGCCATTTCGTAGCGATCCGGCGCGACCCATTCGGCCGACAAGAGGTCGAGAACCGGCGGCTCGTGGTGTTCCATGATCGCTTCTGACGCATAAAGAAAGCCCGTCCCGCGCGGCCCGCGCAGGAACTTGCGACCGGTGGCCGACAGGAAGTCGCAGCCGATCGCCTGGACATCAAGCGGTATTTGACCGACCGATTGGCAGGCATCCAGCAGGTAGGGTACGCCCTTTGCACGCGCGATTCGTCCGACCTCCCCGGCCGGTGTGACCAGGCCTCCCGACGTCGGCACGTGCGTCATGGCAATCAGACGTGTGCGTGCGTCGATCAGACCCTCCAGGGCCGCGACGTCGACCTGGCCGTGCCCGTCATTCGGCGCGACAACGATCTCGATTCCCCGCTGCTTCACCGCCTGCAGGCAAGCGATGAAGTTCGAGGCGTATTCGGCGACCACCGTGACGACATTGTCGCCGGGCTTCATGGCCTGAACCAGCCCGTAGAAGGCCTGACCCCAGGCGACGGTCGCGTTTTCGACCAGCGCGATCTCGTCGGACGAACAGTTCAGCATGCGCGCGATCGACATGTAGGTGCCGTCGATCGCGGGGCTGGCCTCGCCTTCTGCCGCATACCCGCCGACCTCGGCCTCCCGCCGCAGGTGCTCCTGCAACGCATGGAGTACAGGGTCGGGCATCAGGCCCGCACCGCAGCTCATGAAATAGGCCTGGTTGTCGAGCGCGGGTGTGTCGGCCCGGACCCTGGCGAGATCGATCATGGCACTGCCCTGTTTCTGTTCGGCGCTGCCTGATATGTCACGAGGCCCTGGCATCCGCCAGCGTTGAAAAGGACCCTGACAATCCGATCACTCGGCGAGGCACATGCGAAGCCCGCCAACGGCTTTCGCACCATCCTGAGTCTTCTGCCCTATCTGTGGCCGAAGGGTCAGACGAGCATGCGCGCCCGGGTCGTGCTGGCGTTGATCTGCCTGGTGCTGGCCAAGATCGCGATCGTGACCGTGCCGATCTTCTACAAGGATGCGGTCGACAGTCTGGTCTCGGCCGAAGAGGGCCTGATCGTCGCGATCCCGATCGGCGTGATCCTGGCCTATGGTGCGGCGCGCATCGCCTCGCTGGGCTTCAACGAGCTGCGCGATGCGATTTTCGCCCGGCTCGGCCAGCGCGCCATCCGCCGCATCATCCTGAAGGTCTTCCGCCATCTTCACAGGCTGTCGCTGCGTTTTCATCTGGAGCGCCAGACCGGCGGCCTCTCGCGCATCATCGAGCGCGGCAACCGGGCGATCGAGCTGCTGCTGCGGATCAGCCTGTTCAACCTGATCCCGACCGTGATCGAGCTCGTCCTGACCTTCGGTATCCTCTGGTACATGCTCGACTTCGCCATCGCCGCGGTCACGCTGGTCACGGTGGTGGTCTACATCGCCTACACGATGGTCGTGACCGAGTGGCGCATCCGCTTCCGGCGGCGCATGAACGACGCCGACACCAGCGCCAACACACGTGCCATCGACAGCCTGCTGAACTACGAAACCGTCAAGTACTTCGTGAACGAGGAGCACGAGGCAAGGCGTTACGACGACCGGCTGGCGAGCTACGAGGATGCGGCGGTGAAATCGAATGTTTCGCTCGCCGCGCTCAACTTCGGCCAGGCCGCGATCATCTCGATCGGCCTGACGCTCGTGATGCTGATGTCCGCGGCGGGCATCGTCGAGGGCAGCATGACGGTGGGCGACTTCGTTCTGGCCAACACCTATCTGATGCAGCTCTATCAGCCGCTCAACCTCTTCGGGTTCGTCTATCGCGAGATCAAGCAGGCGCTGATCGACATCGAGGAGATGTTCCGCCTGCTCGCCGTCGAGGCCGAGATCACGGACAAGCCCGACGCAAAGCCCCTCGTGATTGACGGCGCAGCGATACGGTTCGATGGCGTCGATTTTGCCTATGACAAACGGCGACCGATCCTGCAGGGCATCGATTTCACGGTTCCCGCCGGCAAGAAGGTTGCAGTCGTCGGCCCTTCGGGTGCGGGCAAGTCGACGCTCTCCCGCCTGCTTTATCGCTTCTACGATGTCGGCACCGGTACGATCACCATCGACGGTCAGGACCTGCGCGACGTCACGCAGAACAGCCTGCGCCAGGCAATCGGCATCGTTCCGCAGGACACCGTGCTGTTCAACGACACGATTGCCTACAACATTGCCTACGGACGGCCCGGGGCATCGCGCGAAGAGGTGGAGGAGGCGGCCCGGCTGGCGCGTATCCACGACTTCGTGACCGGCCTGCCCGACGGCTACGACACGATCGTCGGCGAACGCGGGCTCAAGCTCTCCGGCGGTGAGAAACAGCGGGTCGCGATTGCCCGCACGATCCTGAAGAACCCGCAGATCCTGATCTTCGACGAGGCGACCAGCGCACTCGACACCCACACCGAGCGCGCCATCCAGGCCAATCTCAACGACATCGCGAAGGGGCGGACGACGCTGGTCGTCGCCCACCGCCTTTCGACCGTGGTCGACGCCGACGAAATCCTAGTGCTCGAGGACGGACAGATCGTCGAACGCGGGCGTCACGCGGACCTGCTCGTCACCGACGACATCTACGCCGGCATGTGGCACCGCCAGCAGGAAAACGGCGAGGAGCCGAAAGAGCAACACGCGCCGCTTCCGTGACGCAACCCAGCCATGCAGGCGTTTTTCTTGCATCTTGTGCCGATGAGGGGTCCCATGACGCCCGGCACAGAGCGAGGGAGCGTGCCGGGTGCGTGGTCTTCATCTTCAGGTCTGGCTGGGCGTTGCCGACCTTCCGCATGCGATGCCGTTCGCGGTGCTTTACGGCTTGCAGGGCATTGCCCGTGCACTACCCCTGACGATCCTTCCGCTCACCGCGCTCGAAATCACCGGATCGGCCCAGGAGGTCAGCCTGCTCTATTTCGCGGCCTCCTTCGTCGGCCTGGGTGGCAGCCTGTCGATGCCACTGCTGGTCCATCTCTTCCGACGACGTCGGGTGGTGGGCATGGGAACGGCACTCATCTGCCTCGCCGCGATCCTACTTTCGCTCGGCAACATCCATGTCTTCGCGGCGGGCCTGACGTGTTTCCTCGTCGGCTTCATCGCGCTCGATATCTCGTTCAACCTCTACCTGATGGACCACATCCCGCGGCAGGAGTTCAACCGTTTCGAACCGGTGCGGGTGCTTTTCATGGGATCGGGATTCATCATCGGACCGTTCGGCGGCGTGCTGCTGGCCCAGGCGTTCGGCAGGCCGGCTCCCTTCATGGCCATGGCCGTCCTGGCAACCGTCGCCTACCTCGTCTTCCTCTATCTGCGCTTCTCCGACAGCGAGGCCATCCAGGCCATGAAATCGTCGCCGCCCAACCCGTTCCGCTTCTTCCCGCACTTCTTCCGCCAGCCGCGCCTGCGGCTCGCCTGGCTGCTGGCCGTGGGACGGTCGAGCTGGTGGGCGATGTTCTTCGTCTATGCCCCGATCTATTGCGTGGAATCGGGCCTCGGCGACACGGTCGCCGGCATCATCGTCTCGGCCGGCTCGGGCGCTGTCCTGCTCTGCCCGTTCTGGGGCTGGGTCGGGCGCAAATGGGGTATCCGCAAACTCCTGATCATGGGTTACCTCGCCTCCGCCGTCGCCACGATCGTCGTCGCTGCGGTTGCCGCCAGCCCCTGGCTCGGCGTGACGCTCTTCATGGTGGCCGCCCTGGCCACCAGCATGGTCGACGGCGCGGGCAACATGCTCTTCCTGCGCGCCGTGCATCCGCATGAACGCGCCGAGATGACCAGCGTCTTCGCAACCTTCCGCGACACCTCGCAGATCGGCCCGCCGGGCCTCTTCTCAGCCCTGCTTCAAATCTTCGCCCTGCCCGCCGTCTTCGTCACCTCGGGCATCGGCATGCTCGCCATGGCCTGGTACGCCCGCTACGTTCCCAGGCAGTACTGACAGGGGTCAAAACGTGAGCCCCCACGCCAGAGTGTTGCCGAGATCATCAATCCGAAGGCCATGGCCTTTGTCGGAGCATCCCAAGACCAGCGCAAGTTCGGCGGTGGTATCTTCCACAACACGCTCAGCCCGGGTTTCGGCGGCACCATCGTGCCGGTCAACCCGAAGCGGGAGACGCTCTTCGATCTGCCCTGCGTGCCGCTTGTTTCCGAAGCACCCTGCCCGATGTCCCGGCTCCACGCCCTTCGGGCTACGGCCGGGATGACACGACCGCAGCGTTCGTATGCGCATTCAGGCGAGCGACTTGTCGATCTTCTCGATCAGATCGGGCGACAGGCCGTCGCGGGCACGGACACGCCGGAGCTCGGCCTTCATCAGCTCCTGGCGCGCGCTGTCCTGGCGCTGCCATCGTCCCAGGGCATCGACCATACGCGCGGCGACATGGGGATTGAGCGCGTCGAGTTCGAGCAGTCGATCGGCGAGGAAGCGATATCCGGAACCGTCCTTCTTGTGGAAGTTGACCGGGTTGCCCATCGCGAAGGCACCGACCAGAGCGTAGACTTTGTTCGGGTTCCTTATGTTGAACGCCTCGTGGCCGAGCAACGCCGCGACGCGATCGACCGCACCCGGCAGCGGTGACAGTGCCTGCACACCGAGCCATTTGTTGACCACGAGGTCGTCGTTGCGGAAGCGAACATAGAAGTCGTCGAAGCAGGCGGCGCGTTCCGGCGCGTCGATGAGGCCGATCAGGACCAAAGCGGCCAGCCGCTCGGTCATGTTGTCGGCCCGGTCGTACTCCGCCTTCACCCGTGCGATCGCCTCGGCGTCGGCCGTCGCAGCATAGTAGGTCAGCGCGGCGCCCTTGAGTGCACGGCGGCCGGCCTGGGCGGCGTCGGGGCTGAACGGTTCGTCGCACCGGCAGGCGTTGAAGGTCGCCAGCCAGTCGTCGCGATAGCGTTGCCCCAGCGCTAGGCGCATCGCCTCACGTGCCGTGTGAATCGCATCGACGTCGACGGTCTCCATCTGGTCGGCCAGGTAACTCTCGGCAGGCATCGACAGCGCCTGGGCCTTGGCCATGGGGTCGATCCCGCCATCGGCCAGGACTGCACCGAGCGCCTCGACGTAATGATCGTCGATCGTGGCTTCGACGCCCGACCGGATCTGCGCGACCATGTCGAGCAGAACCCTGGTGCCGTACTGCTGGCCCGCCTCCCAGCGCGCGAAGGGATCGGTATCGTGTGCCAGAAGAAAGGCGCAGTCCTCGTCGCTCAGATCGGTCTTGAGCCGGACCGGAGCGCTGAAGCCGCGATTGAGCGACGGCACCGGCGCGGCGCCGACATTCCCGAAACGGAAGGTCATGCTGTCCGAGGTCAGATTGAGCACGTGGCTCGACGACGTCACGCCCTCAACCGTCGTCTCCATCTCGCTGCCGTTCGGCCCGATCAGGCCGACCTCGAATGGGATGTGGAGCGGTTTCTTGTCGGGCTGGCCGGGTGTCGGCGCGGTCGCCTGCGCCAGTGTCAGCTCATAACTGCGGGTGTCGGCATCATACGCACCGCTGGCCGAGATGACCGGCGTGCCGGCCTGGCTGTACCAGAGCTTGAAGTGGTTGAGATCAGCGTCGTTGGCATCCGCCATGGCAGCCACGAAGTCATCGCAGGTCACCGCCTGGCCATCGTGGCGCTCGAAGTAGAGATCCATGCCCTTGCGGAAGCCGTTGCGGCCCAGAAGGCGCTCCATCATGCGGATCACCTCGGCGCCCTTCTCATAAACGGTCGCGGTATAGAAGTTGTTGATCTCGATATAGTTTTCGGGCCGGACCGGGTGGGCCAGCGGCCCGGCATCTTCCGGAAACTGCGCCGAGCGCAGACGGCGCACGTCGTCGATCCGCTTGACGGCCCGGCTGCGCATGTCGGCGCTGAACTCCTGATCCCGGTAGACCGTCAGCCCCTCCTTCAGCGAGAGCTGGAACCAGTCGCGGCAGGTCACGCGGTCGCCCGTCCAGTTGTGGAAGTACTCGTGAGCAATGACACTCTCGATAGCGTCGTAGTCGCCGTCGGTCGCGGTCTCGGGGCTGGCCAGAACCAGCTTCGAATTGAAGATGTTGAGGCTCTTGTTCTCCATCGCTCCCATGTTGAAGTCGCCCACGGCCACGATGTTGAAGATGTCGAGGTCGTACTCCAGGCCGTAACGCTCCTCGTCCCAGCGCATGGAGCGCTTCAGCGCATCCATCGCATAGGTGCACTTCTCCTGATTGCCGTGCTCGCTCCAGATCCTGAGGTCGACGACACGGCCCGAGGCTGTCGTGAACGTGTCCTTGATCGAGCCAAGATCGCCGGCGACCAGGGCGAAGAGATAGCTCGGCTTGGGGAACGGATCGTGCCAGACCGCACGATGGCGGCCGTCGCCCAGATCGCACGCCTCGACCAGGTTGCCGTTCGACAGCAGGATCGGATAGCGCACCTTGTCGGCATCCATCGTGACCGTGTAGGTCGCCAGCACGTCGGGCCGGTCGGGATAGAAGGTGATGCGCCGGAAACCCTCGGCCTCGCACTGGGTGCAGAACATGTCCGACGAGACGTAGAGCCCCTCAAGCGCCGTGTTGGCCGCCGGCGCAATCGTCGTTTCGGTGACGAGCGTGAACGCCCGCGGCGGTTCATGAATGACCAGACCCGACGCATCGTGCCTGTAGGCGTCGGTGCCGAGCGCCTCGCCGTCGATGGCGACGGCATCGAGCGGGAGATCGTCGCCGTCGAGTCGGAACGGCCGGGTTTCGCCCTCGTGACTGGCCACCACGCACAACTCCGCGCGCACCTTCGTGGCGTCGGGCACCAGCGTGACGTGGAGCGCAATCGTCTCCACCCGATAGTCGGGCGGCTGATAGTCGCTGAGATAGATGGCGCGAGGCTCTTCGGTGCGCATGGTCGGTCCTTTTTGGTTCTGTGCATCCTGTCCGATTCGGGGGAGACACGCCAAACGAAAGGCCATCAGGCTCCGACATTCCCGGATGCCGGGTGGCCCGCCTTCCCGGGCGGTTTTCCGGTGTCGCGGCGATGCTGGTCTACGCCTGGTCCGCCCGCCACCTGCCGCAGGGCATGTGACGACTAGCCGCGTGTGGCCTGGAGCCGTGCCAGCGGCTTCTCGTCGATCGGGATGTGCAGGATGGCGGCGACAAGGCCGAGACCAGCGCTGATCCACCAGACGATGTCGTAGGAGCCGGTGGTATCGTAGAGCCAGCCGGCGAGCCAGACGCCGACGAAACTGCCAAGCTGATGGCTCACGAAGACGATGCCGAAGAGTGTGGCCATCCAGCGCACGCCGAAGATCTGGGCCACCAGCCCTGTCGTGAGCGGGACCGTGGCGAGCCACAGGAAACCCATGCCGGCCGCAAAGGCATAGATCGTGAACTCGGTCCTGGGCGCCAGCATCAGGGCCACAACGAAGATCGACCGGACGAAATAAATCCAGGCAAGGCTGTAGCGCTTGGACCAGCGCTGCCCCGCCGCGCCCGCCGCCAGCGATCCCAGAATGTTGCAGCCGCCGACGATCGCAATGGCCACGGCCGCAACGGTCGGCGCCAGACCCAGGCCGGTGACATAGGCGGGGAAATGGATGGTGATGAAGGCAATCTGGAAACCACAGACGAAGAAGCCGAGCGTGAGCAACACGTATCCGCGGTGTGCGGCGGCTTCACGGAGGGCCTCGACCATCTTCTGGTCGCTCGCGACCTCGCCGACACCGGCCGAGCTGCGCGGCAGGATAAACGCCAGAGGAATCATGACCAGCGCCGCTGCGGACAAGGCGAGCAGCGCACCCTGCCAGCCGAACATGTCGATCGCAAATTGGGCGTTGGGCGAGAACACGACCTGGCCGAACGAACCCGCCGCGGTGCCAAGGCCAAGCACGAGCGACCGCTTCTCCGGTCCGACAACACGCGCCATCGCTGCCATGGCCAGCGAAAACGTGGTGAAAGCAATGCCGAGACCGACCACAACGCCGGCGGTGACGTGGAACAGCCATCCCGCCTCCACCACTGACATCGCCCAGTTGCCGAAGGCGTAGAGCACCGAACCGAAGATGATCACGCGCGCCGGGCCGAAGCGGTCGGCAATGGCGCCGGCGACCGGAACGCCGAGGCCCCAAAGCAGGTTCTGGATCGCGAGCGCAATGGAGAAGGTCTCGCGGCTCCACATACGCGCCTCTGTTATCGGCTCGAGGAAAAGGCCGTAGACCGAACGAATCCCGAAGCCGATCATCGCGATGGCGCAGCCCGCGGCGATCACCATCAGCGGCGTGCGCCATGTCGAGGCAGTGGGCTCGGTATGGGTCATGTCAGGATGCTTTCGGGCTGCAGTGCAGAAACGGTTGCCATCCTATCCGGTCAGACGGCCGAGGAAAGAACCCGGTTGTCCCGCTGCAACCGGCCGTTCAGCCGTCCAGAAGCTTCTTGAACGCGCGGCCGACGAAGCGCACCGGATGTTCTCCGGCCGGTCGCTCGGCGGCCATCTGCTTCATCGCGCGCGCCTTCTGCTCAATCACAGGCCTGGCGTTCTCGTCATAGAGCCGCTTGACGCCGGCCTTGACCCGGGGGTTCGTGGCGGCGTGCCGTGCGGCGGTCATGAGGAGGCGGCGCAAGAGCATGGTGATCAGATCGGTGGAACGATGTCGGTGTTCAAGGCATTGGGCCCCGGTTTGAAGAAGAGCAGCAGGACCAGGCGGCCGTTCTCAACGCTGTCGCCAAAGCCGTCACCGCTGGAATGCCAGAACCACGGCCGGAACAGGATGCAACGGTTGAACTTCAACGGGAGCGTGAAGGAGTGCTCCCACTCCTCCATGTTTTCACCCTTGGCGGGATCGAGCACGTCGATCAGGGCGTCGCGCGGCGTCGGCTTGCCGTAGAGGCGCTGGGCCTCCTCGTCGTTGATCGGCGCGCGATCGCTGCCGGTCCTTTTGTGGATGAAGAAATCCGTCCCGCCCTGCCAGTCCTCGTCACGGCTGAGCCCGATGATCCCGGCCCAGGCCGCGCCGGGATCGCAGTGCACCCGGCCCGACGGGCGCGGATCATCGGCCAGAGTTACGCGGACACAGCCGTGGGACTGCCCCAGCGCGACAAGCTGCTGACCCAGAATGTTCGAGAACATCGCCTCGTGATTGGGCCAGGCCATGGATTGCCGCGAGTTGCGGCCCTGGTAGTAGACTCCCTTCGGGGCCGGCGGGAAGTCGAGCCCGAGGGCCGTCCGGCGCGCCGCCGCCGGATTGTCGAAGAAGTCGTCGACGATCATGCAGGAGGACTTCATCGGCGGTCAGCGCCCCACGATATCGGAGATGTCGTTGATTTCGTCGGGCGTCATCGGCCAAGCCGTGACCGCGGCCGCATTGGCCTTCGCCTGCTTCGGCCTGGTCGCACCGCAGATCACGGTCGAGACGACCTCGTGGCTCGCAAGCCAGCCGATGGCCAGCTCGAGCGTGTTGCAGCCCATGCCCGCGAGCGACACGTAGAGACCCGACTCACCGAAGGTGCGGAATTCCATGATCTGATCCCCGTCTGGCAGGGCGCATCCTAGAGCATTGGACGCGACGATTGAATCGCCGGATGCGGGGTGACAGGCCTCGTGCGTGAATCCGCTCTGCATCCAGGGACTCAGAGCATCAGGTTCGTTCGCTGTGTCGCGAAACCCATGATGCTGACCAGCAAGGTTACCGACAGAACCACGATTCCGGGGCTGTCGCGGCCCAGTTCGACCGGGCGATCGGTGAACCGGCCGATTGCGAGCACGGCCGGGATCGTGAGCGCGATGGTCGCCAGCGCCGGACCGAGGCAGATGTTGACCGCGCGCTGCAGGAGATTGTGGCGGGCCGACGTGAATCGCGGTGAGGCCCTCCGGCGTATCGTGAGGCTCTTCATCATTCGTCCCCTTCCTCGCCGACCAGGCAGAACCGATCGCGCGGGATTGCGCAACGTCCGGGTCCTGACGGTTGCCGCCACGGTCACACCGCGATAGGTCGGTGCATGGCCGAGGACTTCCCCGTCAACCACGATCTGCGCGCCGCGATGGCGCAGCGGCTCGACGCGTTCAAGTGCCAGCCGCAGGAAGATGAGGGTCTCAAGCGTGCGGCCGTCACCATGACAGTGATTTCCGACAGCAGGGGACGGGGCGCCTTCATCCTGACGCGGCGTGCGCCGCGCATGAACCGCCACGCGGGCCAATGGGCGCTGCCGGGTGGCCGCCTCGACCCGGGCGAAACACCGGAAGAGGCAGCGCTGCGCGAGCTCGAAGAAGAGGTCAATCTCTCGCTACCGCCCGACGCGGTGCTCGGCCGACTCGACGACTACCCGACCCGTTCGGGTTATCTGATCACACCGGTGGTGATCTGGGCGGGCGAGCGGGTCGAACTCGTGCCCAATCCCGACGAGGTTGCCTCGATCCATCGTGTACGGTTCTCGATCCTCTTCCGTCCGGGATCGCCCGAGTTCGTCGAGATCCCCGAAAGCGACCGCCCTGTTATCCGCATGCCCATGCTGGGCAGCAAGATCCATGCGCCGACCGCCGCGGTGATGTACCAGTTCCGCGAGGTCGCCCTGGCCGGACGCGACACGCGCGTCGCCCATCTCGAACAACCTGTCTTCGCCTGGAAGTGAATCGCTGTCGATATCCTTCGCATCTTTCTGACCGTCGGCCTCAGGCTCCATTTCTGGCTCAACATCATCCTGCTGACTGTGCCGGGCTATGGGCTCGGCTTGATCCATGGCACCTGGATCATCGCGACCAGGCGCGCAGGTCGAGGGACAGTCGTGGGGGCAGGCGCTGTAGCCGATCCGAACTCCGCCCTGGGGCAAGGCTTCCTCACATTTCCAGGGTCAGCACGCCACCGTCGAGCGGCAGGGCTTCTCTTCACCAGGCCAGCAGCGGCATCACACCACGGGGCCGAACATTCTGCTCGGCACAGGCCTGTGCCACGCGATCGTGCGGCGGTGCCGTATCGGACGCAATACCCCAGGTGTGGGCGGGCAGCCCCCCAGTGATCCAGACCGAGTCGATCCCGGCCTGCTGCGCACCGACGATGTCGGTTTCGATGCCATCTCCGACCGCCAGAATGCGCTCGGGCGGCACGTCGCCCATCAGAGCGCGACAACGGCGGTAGACCGCCGGGCAGGGTTTGCCTTCCTGCCGCATCGCACCGCCGCGCGCCTGCCAGTCCCCGGCGATCGCGCCCGCACATATCTCCCGCTTCTCGCCGCGCAGCACGGACTTGTCGGGATTGGCGGAGACCAGCGGCAGACCGGCCCGGAAGGCGGGTTCGATCTCAGGCCATATGTCATCCAGCGTTTCACCGCTTTCGCGAATGCCACAGCACAGCACGAACTCGGCGTCACCGATGTCGGCGACACGTTCGTAGTCGAGCCCGTCGAGCAGGATCGCATCGTTCTCCGTGCCGACGTGGTAGTAACGGCAGCCGAGCGCCGCGAACCAGGGGTCGCTCCGTTCCTCCATCTCCAACCTCAGGGCGAGGCCGGCGGTCATGATGGCGTCCCAGGCGTTGTCCGGCACGCCCATGCGCGCGATCTGGCCCTTGACCGGCACATCCGTGCGCGGCGCGTTCGACAGCAGCACGATCCGTCCGCCGCGCTCGCGGAAACGGACGAGAGCCTCGACGGCTGACGGGTAGGCCACTATCCCGTTGTGCAGACAACCCCAGAGGTCGACCAGGACGCCGTCGTAGTCGTCGGCGATCTCGGCGAGACCAGAGATCAGGGGAACGGACGCAGTGATCATGACAACGGTCCGGGCTCAGCCGGGGCGTCCTGACACGGTGTGCGCTTCAGGGCAAGGACCGGAGATCGAGCAGGGCCGTCACGGCGCGAACCATGGCGATCTGCCCCGCGACGCCCGTGGCCTCGGACTCGATGTGGGAGAAACCGGGCACGACGAACAGCGTGCTTCCCGGCACGGCCTCAGCCAGGCGCACGCTTTCCTCGCAGGGCACGATCGGATCGGCATCGCCGTGAACCAGGATGATCTTGCCTTCGAGCCCGGAGAGGTCGTGCAGGATGGGCGAGACCGCCATCATGCCTGCCCGCAGGCTCGGATCGAGGTCCGCCAGCAAGGGCTCGACGCGGGCCGGGTCCGTGTTGGCCGCGAACGCCAGCAATGCGCGCGCATCCGGCTGCAGCACTGCCATGACCGCCGCGATCTCGGTCAGCGATGGTGTGCCCTCCACGTAGGCATCGCGAGCAAGCGAGTCGAGCGTCCATCGATCTTCGGGGGAGGAGACCAGCGGCGCGTTGGCGAGGAGCAGGATCCACCGGGCGCGCGGATCCGGCTCGCCGATCCGGGCATCCGCTCCGGCGCCGATCGCACCGGTCGTCGTGAACCGCACCACCGACAGGGCGTCGTAGTAACCGCCGAGTCCGAGGTAGGCATCCACGAGGTCACCGCGGTCACCCGCGAGCGCAACGAGCGCGGGTCCCTGGCCGTAGGAGATCGCGACCACGACAGTCGGAAGCTCTGCCTGGCGGGCAACGGGTACAACATGATCAATGACCGATGCGAGCACCGCTGCGTCGGCGGCGTCGGTCCGGAAGCGTGTGGCACCGGGAAGCTCCGGCACCACGGTGCGAAAGCCTGAGCCTGCGAGAACTCCAGCCACGGCAATGACTCGTTCGTCATCGCGGCCTGCCGGCGTCAGCCCCGGCACGAGGACAAGCACCGCTGTTGCTTCATCGGGTTCGTAAACGTCAAACGCCAGCACGCCGTCGTCGACAGTCAGCATCACGTCTCGCCGCTCGATGGTGTCCGGGACGACACCGGGCGCTGCGGTGAGCAAGCCGCCCAGAACCGTGACCGACTCGCCATGGCGCAGCCAGATGGAACCGGCGGCGAGCAGAAACAGGACGACAACAACGGCCAGGGCCAGGAAGACGCAGCGCCATTTGCCCCGATCTCGCGGCCGACGATACAACGTCAGCCTTCGGCGGCGAGGCATGCATCGAAGCGGCCCGCAGCGATGGCCTCCGCGACGGTGCCAAGCTCGTGAGTCATGCTGCGATCGCCGTCGAGCGGCGACACGATAGTCCGCACCGTGTCGCGGAACGCACAAGCGACATGAGCGGCTTGCGCGGGCGCACGCAGATCGAACGCCTCGGCCGCCGCGATCAGTTCGCAGGCCGCAGCCTGGCGCAGCAGGTCGACGGCATCGCGCGCCTGGCGCACGGCGAGAGTCGACATTGGCGCATGATCCTCGACGTTGTAGCCGGAGCTGTCCTGCAGGCTCGCCGGCGCACCGAGCATGTGAATCTCCTTGGACAGGGTCTCGGAGGTCAGCGACATCAGGCCGAGTCCGGCATGGGTCGTACCGTGGCGCGTCAGCGATTCCGGGAGATCGGTGAACCGATTCTGCAGCAGGCGCGAGACACGCTGTGCCACCATCGTGGAGGTCTGCGACATTGCCAGCGTCAGCGCATCGAAGGCGACCGCCATGGCCGGCGTGTGGAAGTTGCCGGTGGAGAGGATCTCCTCGTCGCGCTCCAGAACCACCGGGTTGTCCCCGGCACCGTTGAGTTCGACCGTAACATTGGGTTCGCAGAAGTCGATCGCCGCGCGCAGGCTACCATGGACATGGCTGACGCAGCGCAGGCTGATGGGATCCTGGACCCGGCGCGGCCCGCCCGCTTCGAACAACACCGTGCCCTCGAGCTTGTGCCGCAGGCTCTGCGCCGCGCGCGCCTGTCCCGGCGCCCCGCGCGCCATCACGACACGCGGATCGATCGGACTCGGGTTGGCGCGAAAGGCCTCGAACGACAGAACGACGATGCCATCCATCAGATCGAGCAGATGCTCGATGTCGTGCAGGACAAGGGCACCCAAGCCTGCGGACACGGCATTGGCCGCACAAAGCGCGAGGCCCTCCTTCTCGAGTGGCTGAACGATATCGATACCGGCGCACATCATGGCCTCGGCACCATCGAACCACGCGCCATCGAGCTCGGCCCGACCGTCGCCGAACAGCGGCAGCGCCATGTTGGCACACAGCGCCAGATCCGAGGCGCCGACCGAACCGATCGACGGAATCCAAGGATGCACGCCGCCGTTCAACATGGCGCACAGCGTCTCCGCGATCAGCGGACGTGCGCCCGCTCCGCCGCGCGCCATGCTGCTGGCCCGTGTGAACATCGCCGCACGCACGGCATCGCGCGGCAGCGGTGCGCCGGCACCACAGGCCCGGGCCAGCACCATGACCCGGCTGAAGTTCTCGCGTTCTTCCTTGCTGACCTCATGAACCACACGGCCGCCCAGGCCACGCGTCAGGCCGTAGACCGGCCTGTCCTCGGCGCTGAAGCGCTCGACCACCGCGCGCGAACGCGCCATCGCATCGCGCGCGACATCGGACAGAGCAACAGCTTCACCATCTCTTGATACCGCCACGACATCGGCGATTGCGGTGTCGCCACCACCAAGAAGGACCGTCGTCATGCCGTTCCTTTCAACAATCCGATCCGAGCGTTACGGACACAGCCTCATGCAAAAAATGCAACCTCGACGACAACGAAGCAAGGGGATCGTCAGATTGCGGCGCCTGTGAGCCCGACACTATTTGCCCCCAACCAAACCCGATGCATGGTCCCCGCCGATGGCGTATGCCACGGCTTCCTCCGAGGTTAATCCGATGGTGAGCACGACTCTTGCATCGGCCTGCCCGGACGGGCTTGCATGCCGACGTTGTCGTCCCACGATGGGACATTGAGCGCCCGATTTGCGAAGGAAGGGTCTTGCCATGCGCAAGGTTCTGATCGGACCGGGTGTCGTCATCGTTCTGCTGGTAGCGGTCGCCGTCGCGCTGCCGTTTTTCATTCCTGTCGATTGAGTCAAGGAGCAGGCCGAAGCCCGCCCCACCGATGCAACAGGCTGTCAGCTCTCGATCTTCCCGAACATCCGGATCGAGGCCAACAACATCAGCCTGGCCGGCGGCGATGTCGATGCCGGCGGCCTGCTCGACGGGTCTGGGCGGCGACGCTGCAGACGCACTCAGGAGCCTGTTCGACTGAACCGACGAGGCGGCTGCTCGGGTCAACCCCGGGCGGTTGCCTCGCTCGTTTCCAGCCAGCCGATCCAGGCGTCGTAGTCGGACCCGAAATCCTCTCCCGTGAGTGCCCTGAGAGACCAGGACGAGAACCAGCGGACATCGCCCGAATCGTCGTTAAGCGCCTCGATCAGCTCGGGTATGGCACTGACATCACCAATCCGTCCGAGCGACCAGGCAGCTTCCCAGCGAACACGTTCGTGGTCGTCATGGAGGGCTTCGATCAGGTCAGGCACGGCGATGGGGTCACCGATGTTGCCGAGCGCCGCTGCCACCGCGTAGCGGATCGCCGGCTCGTCCTCATGGAGCGATGGCATGATGCTCTCGACGCCCCAGGCCTCCGCCATTGCATGACAGATTTGCTCCAGAAACCCGCCCGGCTGCTCCAGCGCGATCCGGAAGGGGGCGTTGGCAGGGTCGTCGTAGCCGAGGTTCAGGGTGATGTCGAACGGACGCTGAATGGTGGCAGCGAAACTGCGTGCGGCCACGCTCCCGTCTGTTGCGACAATCGTGATCTCACCTGCAAGATTGGCACCGGTGTAAAGATAGGCCCTGCCGGGTTCCAGATAGATTCCGCCGATCGCCTGTCCCCGGACCTCGACCTGGATCGTCGATTCAGCGTCGCCGTCACCGGGCAGAAGAGGTTCGATGTCGGCGGCAAAGAGCATATCTTCGATATGCTCGACCACGGGCAACTCGTGGCCCTCGATCTCGTCGTACTCCATCAGCGAAGGCTTGCGGAACTCGTAGCGCTGGTCGACATTGATCAGGACGCTTTCGGGCATCACCTGCGCCCGGGACAAGCCCGTTGTCGACATGACAAGTGCCGCAGCCAGGACAGGCGTCAGACGTGCGAGGGAACGGGCATTCATGCTCCCAGCATAAACCGTCCGTGCCAGGAAATCGCCCGCCTGCCGCCGATTTGAAGACGGCCGGTCGAATCCGCCTCGCCTATTGGCCCCGGGACGTCGCCAGCCAGTCTTCGAAGGCCTGCTGCGCGGCCGCACGCTGGTCGTCACTCATCGCCTGGCTCAGCGCGGCAAGGTTGGCGGCGGCAATCGGATCACCGGCCCGGGCCGCCAGGCTGAACCAGCGATAGGCGCTCTCGGGATCGGCTGGCTCGCTGCTGGCCAGGATGTATCCCAGAATGGACATCGCGTCGGTCGATCCGGCGTCAGCCGCGTCCAGAAGATAGCGGCGGGCCAGATCGGGGTCAGCCGCCCCGCCCCTGCCCTCAAGCAGCATCATGGCGAGCCTGACCTGCGCCATGGCATGGCCCTGCTCTGCGGCCTCGGTGTACCAGTGCCGCGCTTCGGCCGGTGCGGCGGCGGCGTGGACCCCGCTCTCGAGCGCATAAGCGAGAAGGAACTGCGCCTCCGCATTGCCCGCGGCAGCTTCCTCGCGATACCACGCCATCGCTTCGCCGTAGGTCTCCGGCACCTCACCGGCGGACGACGGCGAGGCAAACGCCACCATGAGCGCACAGGCAACAGCCGCGAGAGCGCGACAAGTGAAACTGTCGATCGGTTTCGACATCATCAATCCGAAACGATGAACCCCCAGAATGACCGCTCCGGCGGCAGCCCGCCCGGCTTCCTGTCGAACGGTCGCGCGCACCCTAGAACAAGTCGATGGGTAACGGAATTGCGCCGATCCCGTGACAACACGACAACACGGGATGTTTGTGGGATTTCTGGGGGATTTCTGGGGGATCAGATCGACAGCTCTGCGATCAGGGCGCGGGCGGCTTCATCCAGGCTCATCTCGCCCGACCGCATCGCGGCCGTCAGGGCATCGAGATGTCTGCTGCCGCCGATCGCCTCGGCCACAAGGGCTGCGGCACGACCGGAGAGCTGGTGCCTGAGGCGGCGTTCGGCCCCTGACGCGCGAACCCCGTCGGCGCGCCCGGCACGATCGGCGATTCCATCGGCAAGCCCGCCGATGCCCTCACGCCGCACCGCCGATGTCCGCAGAATATCGGGCGTCTCGGCGCCTCTGCAGGATGCCGCGCTGCGCAGAGCCGCCTCGGTCGCACCGGCCTGTGGCAGGTCCGCCTTGTTGACGACGATGATGTCGGCAATCTCGAGAAGACCCGCCTTGGCGGCCTGAACATCGTCACCGGCGCCAGGCGTCCAGACCACGACACGGACATCGGCGAGGTCGGTGACCTCAACTTCGGACTGCCCCACGCCTACGGTTTCGACAACAACGACATCACGCCCGGACGCGTCCATCACGTTGACCACGGCACAGGCCGAAGGGGCCAGACCGCCCAGATGGCCACGCGATGCGATGCTGCGGACGAAAACATCGCGGTCCCCGGCATGGCTCAGCATGCGAATCCTGTCGCCGAGCAATGCCCCGCCGGTGAGCGGACTGGAAGGATCGACCGCCAGAACGCCGACCGACAGATCCCTTCGGCGCAGCTCCTCGACATAGGCAGCGACCAGGGTCGACTTGCCGGCACCGGGCGCACCGGTGAACCCCACGACCATTGCCCTGCCCGCCAGACCGTGTGCTGCCTGAACAATCGCCGGTGCGTCAGGCCCGTCGTTCTCGACAGCCGTGATGGCACGCGCGAGATCGGCCCTCTGGCCCCGCGAGAGCGCGTCGCTCCAGCGGGTCACGTGATCGGTCGGGGGTGTGGTCATGGCGGGCGCGGAGCATAGCGACGTCGGAGACGGCAGCAAGCGGACACGGCTTGATCGGTCGGGACGAACGAAGCACCATCGCCGCCGTGCGCACGACCAATCTCCTTGAGCTTCAACGACTGAGCGGCCAGGACAACGGTTTTCCGCCGGTTGAAGAGGTATCGCTGAGCTTTGCGCCGGGGCAATCCCATTTTCTGATGGGCACATCCGACAGCGGGAGTGGAAGTCTGTTGCGCCTGATCGCGGGCTTCGGCACCGCCGCATCGGGCCATGTGCTCTACAACGGCCACGATCTCAGCGGCATTCCACCACGACGGCGGCCGTTTACACTTCTGACGGCGCGTGATGCGCTGTTTCCGCACATGACGGTCAGCAGGAACGTGTCCTACGGGCTCAACACGCGCGATCTGGAGCGCAGCGAACTGGACCATCGAATCGAGTCCGTTCTGCATCTCGCCGGCATCGACGGCCGCGGCGACGCGATGCCGGACGACCTGACGGCAGGCGAACGACAACAGGTTGCGCTCGCCCGGGCACTCGCCGTGGAACCGCTCGTTCTGCTGATGGACGAGGCGCTCAGCTACGTCGATCCCGCGGCAGTTGGACGCATCATGACCGGCCTGCGATCCCTCCGGAAAGATGTCGGTTTCACCCTGATCACGGCGACGGCGGACGGTGCCCTTGCGATGGCTTTCGCCGATCGTATCGTTGTCATGCGTGAGGGCCGGATCGTCGAGCAGGGTTCGCCGCGCATGCTGTACGATTCGCCGCGCAGCGCCCTGACCGCACGCCTGACCGGTCCCGCCAACCTGATTCCCGGTCATGTCCTGCGCGATCTGCCGCGCCACGACGTGAGCAAGCAGACTCGGGACGCCGCAAAGGCCGGTGACCGTCGTGCACTGCTGGTGCGGCCGGACACGCTTGACCTGCATCTTGTCCAGCCCGACGCCCCGGCGATCGTGGGACATGTCGCAAGCCTGGCCTATTCGCCCGCAGGGATGGCCGCTCACATCCGCATCGACGGCATGCCCGAAACACTGATCGCCCGCGTCGACACACCAAGGCTTGATCCCGATGACTTGCCCGAAGGGCGCCGGGTGTGGTGTACGTGGGCGGACGAGTTGGCACGCGTGGTGCCGCTCGATCCGGAAATTGATCTGGAAACGGGGCCGGCGACGGCTGCAAACAACTGACGGGGCTTCGTGATGCGTGACGGCAAGACTATTGCCTTCTTTCCCGAGGGGGCTTTCGGGCCCGCGCTGAATTCCGTGGGCATCGCCCAGGTCTGTCGCGAGATGGGCCACAACCCGGTGTTCATCGCCGACCGGGGTTTCGGTGGCGTGTTCGAGGGCTACGGCTTCGAAGAGCATCTGATCTCGATGTCCGAGCCCATGGAGCCCGAAGCCATGGCGCGTTACTGGGTCGACTTCATCAACGGCCAGATCCCGAACTTCCGGACCCCGCCGATCGAGCAGGTCTCGACCTACATCAAGGCCTGCTGGGAGGCGATCATCGATACGGCGCTGTGGGCCGAGAAGGATCTCCCGGCGACGCTCGACAAGATCAAGCCCGATCTGATCTGCGTCGACAACGTGGTCCTGTTCCCGGCCACCAAGCGCTACGGCGTGCCCTGGGTCCGCATCATCTCGTGCAGCGAGAACGAGATCGAGGATCCCGACATTCCGCCCCATCTTTCCGGCTGCCGCGAGAATGACCACGCCTGTTTCGCCACCTATCGCGAAACATTCGATCGCGAGATCGGGCCGATCCATGCCCGGTTCAACGCGTTCCTGAAGGCGTGCGGCGAGGAACCCTACCCGCTCGGCCAGTTCTTCGAGGCCTCGCCCTATCTCAACCTGCTGCACTATCCGAAGCCGCTGGCGTTCAACCGGCGTCATCCCCTCGACCCCGAGACGTTCGTCTATCTCGAAGGCTGCATCCGCAAGGAGAAGCCCTACGAGCTGCCACAGTTCAAGGCGCACAATGACAAGCCCCTGCTCTACGTCAGCTTCGGCAGCCTCGGGTCGGGCGACACCGACCTGATGAAGCGCCTGATGGCCGCGCTCGGCAACCTGTCCTGCCGCGTTCTGGTCAATGTCGGCGACTACGGCGATGCCTATGACAACATCCCCGACAATTGCCATGTCGAGAGCTGGTACCCGCAGCCAAGCGTGATCGAACAGGTCGACGCGGTGATCCATCATGGCGGCAACAACAGCTTCAACGAATGTCTCTATTTCGGGAAGCCGGCGCTGATCATGCCCTACTGCTGGGACGGCCACGACAACGCCACCCATATCGACGAACGCGGCTACGGCATTGCCCAGGAGCGCTACGTCTGGACCGACGCCGATATCGCCGGTCACGTCGAGCGCATGATGACCGATGCGGACATGAAGGCCCGCCTCGAGGCCTTGAGCAGGCACATGCAGGCGGAGAACGGCACACGCAAGGGCGCCGAAGCGCTCGACGCTCTGCTGAAGAAGACTTCCCTATGAGCGCGCCCACGGTTTCCCTCTTCAAGGCAGCGGCCACGCTTGCCGATCAGGCGCTGGCCGACTGGGGTCCGGTCCCTGAACCATCAGGCGACACTGTGTCCCACACCTCGGGGCGCACGCTGATCGGCGGCGGCGGAACCTTCCCGGAGGCAGGCTACTGGCGCTGTACGCCCGGAACATGGCGTTGCGAGGTGGGACGAGCCGAGTTCTGCCAGTTTCTTGAGGGCGAATGCATCTACACGAGCGACAGCGGCGAGGTAATCGAGATCAGAGGCGGCGACACAGCCTGGTTTCCGGCCGGCTGGAACGGCCGCTGCGAGGTGCGGCAGACAGTCGCGAAAACATACGTCATCCTGTGAAGCCGATCACGGCGCGGCGGCGACGGGCGACCTGAATCGGAACGGTCCTGTGCCGGACCGGCACGCGGGTTCCCGATGAGCGGGGGACCAAAGGCAATGGCCCCGTGTCATGCCAGTCACCGGAATCGACGGGCCCATGTCTTTGTCAGGCCAGATTCCCCGGATCGATAATCGATAGATAAAGGTATCAACCGTCACACAGACATGTCCCTTTGCTTGTGACACGTTAACCTCACGTTCATGGACTGCCACCGGATACTTCTATCGGAAACGGCTTCCGGCTGATCAGGGAGACTGCCATGCCCCGCCCGATTCGGGTTCTTGTCGTTGCTCTTGCGATGTCGGTTGCCGCGCCCGCCTGGTCGCAGACCATTGAGGAGGCGGTCGGCCTCCAAGACGGCGGCGATCACGAGGCGGCGTTCGAAGCCTTCTCTGCCCGGGCCGCCGACGACAACCCGTTCGACGTGCCGGTCGACCCTTGGGACACTGGCGAGGTCCCGAAGGGCGTCCTGAACGAAGACATCATCGCGCGACTGGAAACGGTGCTGGCCGAACGCGCAACCGCCGTCAGCCTGGTCGAAACCGACGCATCGGTGGACGAGTCCGGGTTGGCGGCCTATCTGCGCGGCCAGATCGACAGCTTCATGTCCAGCATGAACGGGCTCCTCGGTGAGGAAGGCGGAGACCTTCACTACGTGACCGGGATCGAGGAGGACGATGCTGGCAACATCACCGCACGCGTGCGCGACATCGAAGTCTCGGGTCCCGACTCCAGCTGGGAAATCGGTGATGCTGTCATGACACTCAGGCCCGTCGGCGACGACCGCTACATGGTGGCCGTGGCCCTTCCCCGGACAACCAGCTTCCTCGACGGTCGTGGCCGACAGGTCGGCGGCACCGAGATCGGCAGCCAACGTCTCGAAGGCACCATGGTTCCGAGTATCGACATGTGGTCCCAAGCGGTGGGACTCTACACCGACCTTCGCATCTGGAGCGACGTTCCCGGTGAGGGCCAGGTCGATGTTGTCATGGACAGCGCGGCGCTCGACATTGATCTCAGCGAGGACGCGAACCAGAAATGGAGCGGCCCCGGTTCGATCACGGTGGAGGGCATTACGGCCCGCCTCGAAGGCATGGAACTGATGCGTTTGGGGCAGCTCGACACGGGTTTTTCCTACGCGGGCTGGGACTTGATCTTCTTTGCGGCCATCGACGAGCAGATAGACGAGCTTCAGGCCGGCATCGCAGACGGCTTGATCCCGGACGGGGACATCGAGATGCACGCCACCGGGATCCTCGATCTCGTGATGGGCATGGCCGAAGACCGCGCGCCGGTTGCCGAGGCCTTCTCAATGGCCGCGACGGTGACCGACCTCTTCTTCCAGGACCCCGACAGCGGTGAAACGGTTGCGATCGCCAGCCTGAACTTCGGTATGGGCATGGACGGGCTCGACGGCAATGCATCGTCGCTGTTCATCGAATACGGTCACGACGGTCTCGATGTCCCGGTGCCGGGTCCGAAGGCCGATCTCGTGCCGCACATGTTCGACATGCGCATCAGCCTGAACGACCTTCCGTTGCAGGACGCCACGGCGATGATGCTCGAAATGCTCGGGGGCGCGATGGAGGATCCGGAGGCTTTCGAGGAGCAGGCCCGGATGGCGCTCGGCTTCATGGCGCTCGGTCTGCAGCAGCGCATGGTACAGTCCGGCAGCAATGTCCGGATCGAAAGGTTGTCGTATGAGAGCCCGGCGCTCAGCGCCGATCTCGTGGCCGACATCGTCGCGTCCGACCAGTCACCGAACATGGCCGTTGGCACGGCGCGACTGGAGGTCGTCGGCCTCGACGACTTGATGAAGCGCATGGAAGAGCAGGCCGCCCGGGGTCATGCCGAGGCCCGGGATGCGGCGCAGGAGGCCGCCCGGAGCCTGGCCATGATGCAGGCCATGGGTGAGCGCCTCGACGACGGCGGCACCGTGCGCCACATCTACGATGTCGAACTCGCACCGGACGGCACCGTCCTGCTCAACGGCAACGACATGGGCCCGCTGATTGGCGGCATGATGCAGTAAGCCAGGGCGACGGCATCGCCGTCGCGACCGGTTCGCTGGACCGGCTCTCATCCGGCGTTGCAAGCCATGGTGGTGGTCAACACGGTCAAGGGGCACGAAAACCGGTGAAGGGGTCCCGGCAAGCGAGGAGACGGCCTTTCTGTGGCACCGGCGGGCGGCCAATCACGACCACACCGAAGCCCGATACCGATGGGCAAAATTATATTTTTTTTCGGGATTGAAAAAAAGTTTTTAGCGACATATACTACATATCCGCACACAATAGTGCTTGTTGACCAGAGAAGGAGAGTCAAGACTCATGGAAAATACGGATCCTGTGGTGAAGTTCCTCACCGAGATTGGCGTGGAACTCAATAATGGACAGAAGCAGGCAGTCACCGGAAGTCTTTGCCTGAAGAAGAGCGAGACACTTTACTTCGAAGCTGTAGTCAGGGAGATGCCTGCCAGCACCAGGCTGCCTCGTCAGGCGGAAGTTTGCTTCAAAGCCCTCGCCAAAGCGGAAAGTCCATTGGATTTAGAGCAGTGGGGGGTCGCTGCAACCAAAGAAGGCCTGAAGACGAAACAGGATCCCGCAGACGTCTGCAGATTCTACAAGCAGTGGCTCATCAACGTCGGCCTGATCCAGCCGGTCATCTCGGGGGGTGCGTCGTTGCCGCGTCCGAAGAAAAAAGGCAAGATGGCTTACTTCGAAGCTGTAGACGAGGCCGTCCTTGCGGAGGCGTTCGAGGTCGTCGAGAGCAAGGGGCCTTACTTCGAAGCTGCAGTCAGGGAGATGCCTGCCAGCACCAGGCTGCCTCGTCAGGCGGAAGTTTGCTTCACGGCCCTCACCAAGGCGACGAGTCCGTTGGACTTCGAGCAGTGGGCGCAGGCTGCGCTGGCCGAGGGTCTGGACACCGAGCAGGAACCCGTCCGCATCTGCGCGTACTATAAGAAAAGACTCATCGACGAGGGCTTGATCCGGCAGGTCAAGCAGGCCTTCAAAGCTGCAGTCAAGGATATTCCTGCCAACGTGAAACTGCCGCCACAAGCGGTAAACTGCTTCACGGCCCTCGCCAAAGCGAAAGGTCCGTTGGACTACGAGCAGTGGGCGCAGGCTGCGCTGGCCGAGGGTCTGTACACCACGCAGGAACCCGTTCGCATCTGCAAGTACTACAAGAAGAGGCTCATCGATAAGGGCTTGATCCGAAAGGTCATCTTAAGGGACCCGTCGTTACCGTGTCTGAAGAAGAAGGGTAAGCCGCCTTACTTCGAAGCTATAGTCGAGGAGATTCCTGCAGGCATCCATCTTCCTCTACAGGCGGAAGTTTGCTTCAAAGCCCTCGCCAAAGCGAAAGGTCCGTTGGACTACGAGCAGTGGGCGCAGGCTGCTGTTGAAGAAGGGCTCATCACCACGCATGAACCCGTCCTCATCTGCAAGTACTACAAGAAGAGGCTCATCGATAAGGGCTTGATCCGAGAGGTAGAGTATAGGGCGCGCGTGCCCTGTTTGTGAACCTGCTCAATGCCGGCGGCCTTCCCACCGGCGCTGTCCTGCTCAGGCATGCCATACGCCTGGATCTGCTCGCGGACCTCACCACGGAGGCTCGCGTGCGGGCAATGGTCGACTGACCGGAGGATGCAAGAGCGTGCAAAACAGGTCACGCCGGTTCAGGCGATGGGCAAACGCATCGAAGCTGATGGGGACGTGCTGCACCGGCACAACGTCGAGCGGACTCCGGAGGGCGACATCCTCCCCCCAACGGCAACGATATCGGCCCGCTTATGCACCGCGCCATGGACTCAGACATCGCCATGGATCAGACATCGAAGATCACTCCAGAGCGGTGGCACCCATCCGCGCCTCCCGCGCCCGCACCGCCTCGCGGTGGAAGACGTAGATACCCGAGCCGGCGATGATCGCCGCGCCGAGCAGCGTAGGCCAGTCGGGCACGTCACCGAACACGATCAGGCCGGCAATGATGGCGAGCACCATGTGGCTGAAGGTGAAGGGTGCCAGGGCCGAGACCGGCGCATTGCGGTAGGCCAGCACGAGGCAGAAGTGGCCCGCCATGGCGAAGCCGCCGACCAGCACCAGCATGGCCCAGTCAACCGCGCCCAGCGGCGACCACACCCCGGGCACCGTGAGCACCACGATGCTCATCACCACGACACCGGCCATGTTGTTGAAGGCGATCGAGGTCTGGGCGCTGTCGTAACGGTTCACCAGACGGGTCAGCACGTTGTAGATCGCCGCCACCAGCGCCACGCCGAGCGGCAGGAAGTAGGCCCAGTGGCGCTCCTCGAAGCCGGGGCGCAGGACGACCAGCACGCCGATGAATCCCACCAGGATCGCCATCCAGCGCCGGATGCCGACCTTCTCACCCAGCACGGGGATGGCGAGCGCGGTGGTGATGAACGGCGCAGCGAAGCCGATGGCCACGGCATCCGCCAGCGGGATGTAACTGACGGTGATGAAGAAACCGCAGGTCATTGAGACCAGCAGGATCGAACGCACGACCTGCAGGCCGGGCCGCCTGGTGACAAGGGCCGTGCGCCACGCGCGCGGCCGGATGAGCAGGGGCAGCAGCAGCACGGAGAAAAGGTACCGGCCCCAGGCAACCTGAAGCGGCGGATGGGCCTCGGTCATCAGCTTGGCCGTGGTGTCGAGCGAGACGAAGAAGAAGATCGAAAGCAGGATCAGAACGATCCCGCGCGGAATGTTGTCCACGGTCCGTCCCGGAGGTTCGGCAACCCCGTTATAGGCCATCGCCGCCGCGGACGCACCGGTCATCGCCCGGCGATTGCAGACCCGTCGGAATCGCGCGACCCTGGCGCGAGGGATCGGTTAGGACAGGCGATGAGCAGCGATTGCGACGAAGGCCAAGCCGGGCTCGTGGGCTTCGGACAGGACGAGGGCGACGGCAACGGCGTCACGCCAACATGTTGCCGGCCGATATCCGGATCGACCGGGAGCTGCCGCGCGACCGCATCGTGCTGAACGTCTCGCGCGAGTGTCTGCTCTTCGCTGCGCCCATCGCCCATGGCGGCAGTGGCTGGTGCGATGCGGACGGCAGACTTCACGCCCGTTATGGCACCGACCATCCCCGCGTCGATGCGATCCGTCCCGACGGTCCCGACGGTTACCCGGGACTGGCCTGCAACACGCCCGACCTGATGCCCATGATACGCTGCCTGGTGGGGCTGCTTCAGCATGCTTGAGCGCCTGCCATGACCAATGACGACAGCACGACACAACCGCACGATGCCAGTGTCTTCGAAACCGGGCCGCACGAGACGCCGACCCTGACGCCGCAGCAGATCTGGCGCAGCATCGGGGCGGTGACAGCAAGTGCCTTCGCGGCCTCGCTGACCTTCTCGATCTGCATGCCGCTGCTGTCGCTGATCCTCGAGGATCGCGGCACTCCGAGCTGGCTGATCGGTCTCAACAATGCCGCTCAGCCGGCAGGCCTGCTGATCTTCACATTGATCCTGCCCAGGGTGGTGCAGCGTCTGGGCACCATGCGCGCGCTCTATCTGGGCTTTGTCCTGATGATCATGTCGATCGCGCTCCTGCCCGTGTTCGACAACGTCTGGGCCTGGTTCCCCCTGCGCTTCATCATGGGAATCGGCATCGCGATCCACTGGGTCGTCAGCGAGACCTGGATCAACACGCTGATCGACAACCGCATCCGCGGGCGGGTGATGGGGATCTACGTGACCGCCTTGTCGGCAGGTTACCTGGCGGGCCTCCCCGTCCTGCTGTTCGTCGGGACCGAAGGCACCACGCACTTCTTCATCGTCGTCGCTGCGCTTGCCATCGGGGTGCTGCCGATCCTGCTGGCGCGCGATCTGGCCCCGCACATCACGACCCACGAGGGATTCGGCATCATCGCCGCGATCAGGCGCGCACCCGCCACGATGTTTGCGGCGCTGACCGATGGCCTGGTGCTCGGCGCCCTGTTCGTCTTCTTCCTGATCTACGTCGAGCGCCAGGGCTTTCTGCAGGAGACAGCGATCACCATGCTGATCGTCATGTCGACCGGCAACGTGATGCTGCAGTATCCGGTCGGCATGATTGCCGACCGGTTTGACCGCCGGATTCTGCTGATCATCTTCGCCGCGCTGATCTCGGTCTGCACGGCGATCTTCCCCATGGTGCTGCACGACGATGTGCTGCTCTGGCCCCTGCTGTTCTTCTGGGGCGGTATCATGGGCGGAATTTACACCTGCGGCCTGGCGCATGTCGGCCAGCGCTTCCGCAGGCAAGAACTGTCCGCTGCAAACGCCACGTTCGTCTCGGTTTACGAACTGGGCCACCTGATCGGGCCGCCGGCGGCCGGCTTTGCCATGGCGCTCTGGGATCCCCACGGCCTGATCGTCTTCTGTGTCACCGGCGGCCTGCTCTTCGCCGTCATTGCCACGGTGAGGCACCTCGGGCTTCGCGGCACCGACAGCGACTGAGCCTGCGACTGAGCCTCGCGATTCGTCCCGAGGCGGATCGACGGGCCGGTCCGTCCTCTGGTCGGGTTGATTGCCAGAGGTTCGGAATTGGTTGCGCACCCGGCACCGGATGCACACAGATCGCCGGGCACCGCCGGGTTGTTCGGGTTTCTGGCAATTGATCTGGAATTGATATTATTGTGCTGGACCTTCCAATTCATCCGGACATAAGCTTAACTCACTGACGGGTCGTTCATAAAGGCCCGCACTTCATCAGGCTTCATCAAGGGAGAAGGTCCCCATGAAATCTCTAAAGGTACTTGGTCTGGCAGCTGGCGCTGCCATGTTCGCCAGCCAGGCGATGGCTGGTGCGACGCTTGATGCGGTCATGGACCGCGGTGCCGTGCGTTGCGGCGTCGCTGGCACCCTGGCCGGCTTCTCCATTCCGGACAGCCAGGGCGTCATGCAGGGCCTGGACGCGGACGTCTGCCGCGCCGTGGCCGCCGCTGTCCTCGGCGACGCCAATGCCGTTGAGTTCGTGCCGCTCAGCCCCCAGCAGCGTTTCACCGCCCTGCAGTCGGGCGAGGTCGACATGCTTTCGCGTAACACGACCTGGACGCTGACCCGCGACACCGCGCTCGGCCTCAACTTCACCAATGTCACGTTCTACGACGGTCAGGGCTTCATGGTTCCGACCGCGCTCGGCGTCAGCTCGGCCTACGAGCTCAACGGTGCCGCCGTCTGCGTGCAGACCGGCACCACGACCGAGAAGAACCTTACGGACTTCTTCCGTGCCAACAACATGTCGTTTGACCCTGTGGTCTTCGAGGGCTTCGAAGAGTCCGTCACCGCCTTCGTCAGCGGCCGTTGCGATGTCTACACGACGGACGCCTCGGGCCTCGCCTCGATCCGCGTCTCGAACGTCGAGAATCCTGACGACTACGTGATCCTGCCCGAGATCATCTCCAAGGAGCCGCTCGGCCCGGTCACCCGTAACGACGACGACGAGTGGTTCGACGTCGTGAAGTGGACTGTCTTCGCCCTGCTGCAGGCCGAAGAGTTCGGCATCGACTCATCGAACGTCGACGATCACCTGTCGAGCGACGATCCCGGCATCCAGCGCCTGCTCGGCGTTTCGCTCGGCATGGGTGAGAACATGAAGATCAACGAGAAATGGGCCTACAACGCGATCGCGCAGGTGGGCAACTACAGCGAGATCTTCGAGCGTCATGTCGGCAAGAACACGCCGCTTGGTTTCGAGCGTGGCGTCAACGCGCTCTGGACCGACGGCGGTCTGATGTACGCGCCGCCGATCCGCTGATCGGATCCCGGGTTGAACCGCCGCCCGGTGTGACTCCGGGCGGCGGTTTGACTTTGGGGACATCATGGCCAGCTATTCGGGCGAGTCCGAAGACCTGAAGCCGGCGAAAGCCGTCTTCTGGAACGACCCCAGGGTCCGCGCCATTTTCTGGCAGATCGTGGCGGTCATCTGTGTGGTGGCGGTCTTCGGTTATCTGATACACAACACGATCGAAAACCTCGAGCGCCAGAATATCGCGTCGGGATTCGGCTTCTTCGAGATGGAAGCCGGTTTCGCCATCGGCGAAGGGCTGATCGAGTATTCCTCCGCCGACACCTATCTCCGCGCAATCACCGTCGGCCTGCTGAACACAGTCAAGGTCGCTGCGATCGGCATCGTCTTCGCGACCATCATCGGCACCATGGTCGGCATCGCCCGGCTGTCGCCGAACTGGATCGTGGCGCGGCTTTCGACCGTCTACATCGAGATCCTGCGCAACATCCCGCTGCTTCTGCAGCTCTTCTTCTGGTACGCGCTGATCGTCGAGGTGCTCCCCAGGGCCAAGGAGGCCTATGGGCCGTTCCTCGGCGTCTACCTGTCGAACCGCGGCTTCAATGTCCCGATGCCCAACCACTATGGTTATCTCGGCGTGCTGGCCGGACTGGTCATCGGCTTGGCGGTCTTTGTCTGGCTCTATCGGCGCAACAAGAAGATCCACGACCAGACCGGTGACGTGAAACCCACCTTCGCCCCGGGTATCGGCCTCGTCGCGGGGCTCATGATCGTCGGCTGGTTTGCCGGCGGCGTACCGACCAGCTTCGACATGCCGGAACTGGGAAACTTCTCGTTCTCGGGCGGCGGCGAGGTCACGGCCGAATTCCTCGCTCTCTGGCTCGGCCTGACGCTCTACACGGCAGCGTTCATCGCCGAGATTGTCCGAAGCGGCATTCTCGCGGTCACCAGGGGCCAATGGGAGGCGGCCGGCTCGCTCGGGCTGCGTCGCGGGCAGATCCTGCGTTTCGTGGTTCTGCCCCAGGCACTCAGGGTCATCATTCCGCCCACCACGAGCCAATACCTGAACCTTACCAAGAACAGCTCGCTCGCCGTTGCGATCGGATATCCCGACATCGTCTCCACGGCGAACACGACAATCAACCAGACCGGGCAGGCCATCGAGGGCATCGCCATCATCATGGGGGTCTACCTGACCCTGAGCCTTTCGATCTCGCTGTTCATGAACTGGTACAACAAGAAAATATCACTGGTGGAGCGATGACATGACGGATTCCACCGCAAACACACAAACCGGGTGGGAAAGCCCGCCCAAGAGCGAGGTCGGCGTTATCGGCTGGATGCGCAAGAACCTGTTCTCGAACTGGTTCAACAGCTTCCTGACGATCCTGGCGATCTACCTCCTGGTCACGACGATCCCCGGGATCATCCAGTGGGCGTTCATCGACTCGATCTGGGGCGACAACTCGCCCGACATCTGTCGCGAGGCGCAGGGCGCGTGCTGGTCGTTCATCTACGAAAAGCATCGCTTCATCCTGTTCGGCGTCTACACGTTCGACGAACACTGGCGTCCGCTGGTGGCGATGATCATCTTCCTGTTCCTGATCTTCGCGAGCTGTCTGAAGCCCGTCTGGCGTCTGGGCTGGTGGATCCTGGCAGGCTGGGGCATTGGTCTGGTCTTCGTCGGGATCTTCATGTGGGGTGGCGTGTTCGGCATGACCTACGTCGACCAGAGCCAGTGGGGCGGCCTGCCGCTGACACTGTTTCTGGCGACCTTCGGCACCATCTTCGCCTTCCCGATCGGTATCTTCCTGGCGCTCGGCCGGCGCTCGAAGATGCCGATCATCCGGTCGTTCAGTGTCGCCTACATCGAGCTGATCCGCGGCGTGCCGCTGATCTCGATCCTGTTCATGGCCTCGGTGATGTTCCCGCTGTTCCTGCCCGCAGGCGTGTCGATCGACAAGCTGCTGCGTGCGCAGGTGGGCATCATCCTGTTCGGCGGGGCCTATGCCGCGGAAATCATTCGTGGCGGTTTGCAGGCCATCCCGCGCGGCCAGTACGAGGCCGCGGACGCCATGGGACTGACCTACTGGCAATCCATGCTCAGGATCATCCTGCCCCAGGCGCTCAGGATCACGATTCCGCCGATGGTCAACGGCTTCATCGGTGGGTTCAAGGACACCTCGCTGGTGGTCATCATCGGTCTCTTCGACCTGCTGATGACGAGTCGCGTGGCCTTCCAGGACATCAACTGGCGCCCCTTCTTCGTCGAGGGATACCTGTTCTGCGCCATGATCTACTTCTGCTTCTGCTTCTTCATGTCGCGTTATTCGATGTGGCTGGAGAAGGACCTGTCCAGGGGTCACAACCATTAGGGAGATGAGGCATGGCTAACGCACGAGAGGCCGCCACGCCCAACCTGGGTGTCGCCGTCGAACTGCGGCATCTGCACAAGTGGTACGGGGACTTCCACGTCCTCAAGGACATCAACCTCACCGTCCGCCAGGGCGAGAAGGTGGTGGTCTGCGGGCCCTCTGGCTCGGGCAAATCGACCATGATCCGGTGCATCAACCGGCTGGAGGAACACCAGCGCGGGCACCTGTTCGTGGAAGGCCTGGAGCTGACCAACGACCTCAAGCAGATCGAGGCGATCCGCAAGGAGGTCGGCATGGTGTTCCAGCACTTCAACCTTTTCCCGCACATGACCGTGCTCGACAACCTCATCCTGGGTCCGACCTGGGTGCGCAAGGTGCCGCGCAATGAGGCGATCGACACCGCCATGATGTATCTGGAGCGCGTGAAGATCCCCGAACAGGTCAACAAGTATCCCGGCCAGCTCTCGGGCGGTCAGCAGCAGCGCGTGGCAATCGCCCGCTCGCTCTGCATGAAACCCAAGATCATGCTGTTCGACGAACCCACCAGCGCGCTCGATCCGGAGATGATCAAGGAGGTGCTCGACGTCATGGTCGAGCTCGCCAACGAGGGTATGACCATGATCTGCGTGACCCACGAGATGGGCTTCGCGCGTACCGTGGGCGACACCATGGTGTTCATGGATCAGGGTGAGATCGTCGAGATGGAGGAGCCCGAAGAGTTCTTCGCCAATCCGAAGAACGAGCGGACCCAACTCTTCCTGAGCCAGATCCTCTCGCACTGATTCCGGATCATCACCGGCAGTTGATTCGTTTGGGGCGGTGGTCTGAAAGCCAGAGTGCCGCCGGACGCGTTTCGACGAGGGCCGCTACCCGGTCGTCAAGCGCGACGGCACCTGCTGTTGGATGCAGGAGAGCCCGGCCACGCTGCATCCCTTCACGGTGATCGAAGGCGATATCACGGCTCGATAGGGGTCGCGCGCCGCTGTGGTGACAGGACGTCGAGCACTCCCGCGCCGACGATCAGCACAGCGCCGATCAGGACGTTGAGGCCCATCACCTCATCGGTCAGCAGCGCTGCCGAGACGACGCCGAACAGCACCTCCGACAGCATCAGAATGCCGACCAGGCCGGGCGAGAGCCAACGGGCACCCCAGAAGTTCATCCACATGCTCGGGACGACCCAGACCGCAGCGGCAACAGCCGCCCAGGGCAAGGCATCGAGCCAGGCAGACGGCGCAGGCGCACCCACCGCCGCAATGGCAGGAATCTGAGCCAGCGCCACGGCGGCCACCGCACCTGCCAGCGACTGCACGAAGACCTTTTCAAAATCCGGCAGGGCCGATGTCATGCGCATTCCGACAATGGCGAGCGCAAAAAGCACGCTCGATGCCAGCGTCATCCATTCCTGCCAGGTCGTGGGCCATGGCGCGGCGTTGCCGTCGCCCGACAACACGACCAGCAGTCCGCCGAAACTGAGCGCGATGGCGCCCAGGCGCGGCAGTGTGATCGCTTCGCCCAGCAGGAGCCTGCCTGCGAGCGTAGTCCAGATCGGCAAGGTGTAGAAGATCAGAACCGTGCGTGCGACGTCGCCGTAGATCAGCGCATCCATGTACATCACGGCAGACAGGCCCGCGGTCGAGGCGACGAGCCACAAGCGCAGGTTCCGAAGGCGACGGCGACGAGCGATCGCGACGGGCAACATCAGAACGACCGCCGCAGCGAAGATGATGGCCGGTGCATAACCTGCGGTGATGCCAACACCATCGAGCCAGCGGCTCGGAATCCACAAGGTTCCCCAGATGGCTGCCGCACCGAGGATGGCGGCGACCGGAAAAGTACGGGTTCGGGGGGCGTTGGCAGTCATGACGCCGCAACCTTTCCCCAATCGGATCACCGGTCAACGCCCGCCCGCATGGACGCCGCTGGGCCGCACGCCTACGATTCTCCCGTCACGCCCCCGGGAGGCCGCCTGATGAACACACAGCGTCGTTTGCTCTCTTCTCTCGCGGCCGCCCGGCTGGCGCGCGAGGACGGTTTTCATCCGCTCAGGCTGACCTTCCGGCAGGGGCTGGGCGGCGCTTGGCATCCTGCTGGCCGGTATGGCGCTGGTACAGAAACAGCGTGTGGTGCGGGACCAGATCCGGTCGGACGAAGCGGAGGATGCGTTCCTTGTGGGTCATGGCCATGCGAGATGTTCCCTTTCGGGTGCGCAGACCAGGTGTCGGATGCGGTGACAACAAAGGCTCGATTCCGGCTGGGCTTTTCTTCATAGTCCGGCGTCCCGCGCCCCGCTCGCCTACCCTTTCCCGGAGACAGACCTTGGCCTTGACGCTCGGCATCGACACCGGCGGCACCTATACCGATGCGGTGCTGTTCGACACCGAACGCGGCGTGCTGACCGGTGCGAAAGCGCTGACCACCAAGCACGACCTGACCATCGGCGTGGCCGAAGCCGTCGACAAGGTGATCGACGAGCATGCCGCAGACATCGCGCTGGTCTCTATCTCCACCACGCTGGCGACCAATGCCATCGTCGAAGGCCAGGGCAGTCCGGCCGCGCTGATCCTGGTCGGCCATGCGCCGGCCGATGCGACCCGGCCCGATCTGACACGTGCGCTGGGCGGCGATCCCGTCATTGCCGTCCACGGCGGGCATGACGCCATGGGTGAGGAACGCGCCCCGCTCGATCTCGACACGGTCAGAGCCGAGGCTGACAAGGTGCGTGGCCGCGTTTCCGCCTTTGCCGTCTCCTCGCTCTTTGCCGTGCGCAATCCCGAACACGAGATCGCGGTGCGCGACATGCTGCGCGAGACGACCGGGCTGCCGGTCTCCTGCGCCCACAGCCTGAGTTCGGAGCTCGACGCACCGCGCCGTGCCCTGACCGCTCTGCTCAACGCCCGGCTGATCCCGCTCATCCAGGGCCTGATCGTCGCCGTGCGCGACCTCATGGAAGAGCGTGGCGTCGCCGCCCCCATCATGGTGGTCAAGGGCGACGGCTCGCTGATCGATGCCGCAACGGCGCTGGAATCGCCGGTCGAGACCATTCTCTCCGGTCCGGCTGCCAGCGTGGTAGGCGCTCACCATCTCTCCTCCCGCGACGACGCCTTTGTCTCCGATATTGGCGGTACGACGACCGACATTGCTCTGGTGCGCGACGGCCGCCCTCTGCTCGACCCGCAGGGTGCCTATGTCGGTGGCTATCGCACCATGGTGCGCGCGGTGGCCGTGCACACCTCCGGCCTCGGGGGCGACAGCGAGGTTCGACTGGACGACCGTGGCTGCATTCAGGTCGGCCCCCGACGGGCGGTACCGCTGGCACTCCTGACCTCGCGCTTTCCCGAGACGATGGCGGTGCTGGAAGCCCAGATGGAGCGTGGTTGGCCCGCCGAGTACGATGGCATCTTCGTGCTGCGCCAGCGGTCGCTCGACACCGATCTCTCGGAGCTCACGCGGCCCCAACGCCGTCTTTGGGAGCAACTGGCCGACGGCCCCGTCGGGATGGACGAACTTTATCGCGACCAGTCGCCCAAGCTGCCGCTGGAACGGCTGCTCGACCGCGGGCTGGTGATCCTCTCGCGTTACACGCCATCCGACGCCTCCCATGTCTTGGGACTGCACGGATCCTGGAACGCCGAGGCTTCGGCGATCGGCGCGCGTCTCTGGGTGCGCTGGTGGAGCATCACCGGTCACAACGCGCCCGAGGACCCGGCCGACTTCGCCACGCTGGTGGTCAACGCCACGAACACGGCGACCACCCGGGCGCTGCTGGAAGCAGCGGCGGCCGAACGACACAGGCTGGCCCTGCCCACGGGGCGCGCGGCCGCGGCCCTGCTGGCCCCGGCGCTTGAGGGCCGTGAAAGCGACCTCTTCGACATCGGCATCCACTTCAAACGCCCGGTGGTGGCCGTCGGCGCACCCGCTGAGACCTACTATCCCGAAATCGGCCGCAGGCTTCACACCGAAGCGGTCGTCCCGCCGCACGCCGATGTCTGCAACGCCGTCGGCGCAGTCGCCGGCGGCGTAGCCCAACGGGTCGATGCGCTGATCACGGCACCCCAGGAGGGCCTTTACCGTTGTCACCTGTCCGAAGGCATCGCCGACTTCGAGGACCTCGAGGAAGCGGCCAAGCATACGGAGACCGACGTGAGCCTGCGCGCACGGCTGGCCGCCGAACAGATCGGTGCCGACGACATCGCCGTACAAATCGAGCGTCACGACGAGATCGTCGCCGGCAAGGACGGCAGCAGGCTCTTCATCGAAAGCCGGATCTCGGCGCTGGCGACCGGACGACCGGCGTTGGCGACCTCCTGATTCCGACTTGACTCCCGGGACGTTCCGCCACATATGGGAGAAAGAGAACCAAATCGGTTCTGTTTCGCGAGATCCAGGACATCCCATGATCAGCCAAGACATCCCATGATCAGATTGAGCCGGATGGCCGACTACGGCGTTGTCGTCATGACCTACCTTGCGTGGCGCCGTCAGGAGAACCAGACCGCCCATCAGGTGGCCGCAGGCACGGGCCTGTCGGAGGCAACCGTCGGCAAACTGCTGAAGGTCTTTGCTAGGGGCTGCCTGCTGGAGAGCCACCGCGGCGCACGCGGCGGCTACGAGTTGACGCGCAAGCCCGAGGAGATTTCCATCGCCGAAATCGTCCAGGCCGTGGACGGCCCCATTGCGCTGACGCTCTGCGTCGACGAGCACCCGGGCAGCTGCAATGTCGAGTCGCTGTGTCCCATGCGCGGCGGCTGGAACCAGATCAACACGGCACTGCGCGAAGCCTTCGAGGACGTGTCGCTTGCCGCCATGGCCTTCCCCACCGTGACAGAGATTGCCGAGTGCAGCGATGCGCCGGCCGCCAGCCAGTAGGAGCACCGAATGGCCGCCGTTCAGGAGACCATCGATACCGTCAGTCAGACGACGGACAATTACAAACACGGCTTCGTCACCGAAATCGAGATGGATCGTGCGCCCAGGGGGCTCTCCGAAGACACCGTCCGTTTCATCTCGGCCAAGAAAAATGAGCCGGAATGGCTGCTGGAATGGCGCCTGAAGGCCTATCGCCACTGGCTGACGATGACCGAGCCGACTTGGGCAAAGGTCGGCTATGCGCCGATCGACTACCAGGACAGCTACTACTACGCCGCACCGAAGTCCGACGCCGACCGGCCCAGGAGCCTCGACGAGGTCGATCCCAAGCTGCTGGAGACCTATGAGAAGCTCGGCATCCCGCTCAAGGAGCAGGAGGTTCTGGCGGGCGTGAAGAACGTCGCGATCGACGCCGTGTTCGACAGCGTCTCGGTCGCCACCACCTTCAAGGACCGGCTGGAGAAGGACGGAATCATCTTCTGCTCGATCTCGGAGGCGGTGCAGGAGCACCCCGAGATCGTGAAGAGGTACATGGGCACCGTGGTCCCCTACTCCGACAACTTCTATGCCACGCTGAACTCGGCGGTCTTCACCGACGGCTCCTTCTGTTACATCCCCAAGGGCGTCCGTTGCCCGATGGAGCTTTCGACCTACTTCCGGATCAACGCATCCGAAACCGGCCAGTTCGAGCGCACGCTTATCATTGCCGAAAAAGGCAGCTATGTGAGCTATCTCGAAGGCTGCACCGCGCCACAGCGCGACGAGAACCAGCTTCATGCCGCCGTGGTCGAGTTGGTCGCGCTCGATGACGCCGAGATCAAGTATTCCACGGTGCAGAACTGGTATCCGGGCGACGAAGAGGGCCGGGGCGGTATCTATAATTTCGTCACCAAACGCGGTGTTTGCGAAGACAGGGCCAGGATCTCTTGGACCCAGGTGGAGACCGGCTCGGCGATCACCTGGAAGTATCCGAGCTGCATCCTCAAGGGCGACGACAGCGTCGGCGAGTTCTACTCGGTGGCGATCACCAACAACCGCCAGCAGGCCGACACCGGCACGAAGATGCTGCATATCGGCAGGAA
The DNA here is from genome assembly GCA_014323865.1 of Rhodospirillales bacterium. Classification (NCBI taxonomy): domain Bacteria; kingdom Pseudomonadati; phylum Pseudomonadota; class Alphaproteobacteria; order Rhodospirillales; species Rhodospirillales bacterium. The sequence continues at coordinate 61,246 of JACONG010000001.1, forward strand.
CACGCGCAGCCGCGTCATCGCCAAGGGTATCTCGGCGGGCAAATCGCAGAGCACCTATCGCGGCCAGATCCGCATGAACGCCATGGCCTCGGGCGCGCGCAACTACACCCAGTGCGACAGCCTGCTGATCGGCGACGAGTGCGGCGCGCACACCGTGCCCTACATCGAATCGAAGAACCGCAGCGCGCGGGTCGAACACGAGGCGACGACCTCAAAGGTCTCCGACGATCAGCTCTTCTACTGCCGCCAGCGCGGCATCCCTGAGGAGGAGGCGCTGACCCTGATCGTGAACGGCTTCTGTCGCGAAGTGCTGCAGGAGCTGCCGATGGAGTTCGCCGTCGAAGCCCAGAAGCTGGTCGGCATCAGCCTCGAAGGCAGCGTTGGTTAAGGCAAAGCAGAAACAACAGGACACACCATGAGCATTCTTTCGATCAGGAACCTGCATGCCGAAGTCGACGGCAAGGCAATCCTCAAGGGCATCGACCTGGAGATGGGCGCGGGCGAGGTCCACGCCATTATGGGCCCGAACGGCTCCGGCAAGTCGACCCTTAGCTACGTGCTCTCGGGCCGAGACGGATACGAGGTCACCAGGGGCGAGGTGATCTACAAGGGTGAGAATCTGCTGGAGATGGAACCCGAGGAGCGCGCGCAGTCGGGCGTCTTCCTGGCCTTCCAGTATCCGGTCGAGATTCCCGGCGTGCCGACCGTGACCTTCCTGAAGCAGGCCATGAACTCGGTGCGCAGGGCACGCGGCGAGAAGGAACTCGACGCCTTCGAGTTCAAGAAGCTGATGGATGCGCGTCTGAAGGAACTCTCGATCGCCAACGACATGGTGCGCCGTGCGCTCAACTCCGGGTTCTCTGGCGGTGAGAAGAAGCGCATGGAAGTGCTCCAGATGGCGCTTCTGGAACCGACCCTGGCGGTGCTTGACGAGACCGACTCCGGCCTCGACATCGATGCGCTGAAGCTGGTCGCCGACGGCGTCAACGCACTGCGTTCGCCCGAACGTTCCATGCTGGTGATCACTCACTACCAGCGTCTGCTCGACTATATCGTGCCCGATCATGTCCACGTGCTGGCTCACGGCAAGATCGTGAAGAGCGGCGACAAATCGCTCGCGCTCGCGCTCGAGGAGAAGGGTTACGCCGACATCGTGGCGGCGGCGGCCTGACCATGAGCGACGCCGGCCTCCTCACCAACCACGACCCCGCCGCGCTTCCGGGTGCCGGCACGGCCTGGCTGGACGGCTTGCGCACCAACGGCGCGCGTCGTTTCGCGGGCCTGGGCCTGCCGACTCGCCGGGTCGAGGACTGGAAGTACACCGATTTGCGTGCACTGACCGCCGATGCCTTCGGCCCGTCGGTGACGCCGGATGGCGTGACCGTGGCCGATGGCGGGCTGGGCGAAACCCACCGCGCCGTCTTCGTGAACGGCCGCTTCGATGCCGCGCTGTCCGACCTCGGCGATCTGCCCGCTGGCGTAACGGCTGTCCCGCTGGCGCAGGCCATGACCGATCAACCGAAGCTGCTCGAATCCTGTCTCGGCCGGGTCGCGACCCTCGGGCGCAAGCATTTCGTGGCGCTCAACACGGCCTGGATGAGCGACGGTTTCGTGCTCGCGGTCAGCGAAGGCGTGGCGGTCGAGAAGACCATCGAACTCGTGTTCGTCGGCGTCCCCGGCGATTCCCGCGCCGCGTGGCATCCGCGCAATCTCTTCGTCCTGCAGCCCGGTGCCGCGGTGACCGTAGTCGAACGCCACATCGGCACCGGAACCTATCTGGCCAACACGGTGGCCGAAGTCGTCGTCGCCACCGATTCGCATTTCAACCACTACAAGATCCAGGACGAGGCCGCCGACGCCTTCCATGTCGCCACGGCCGAGGCCAGCGTCTCGGCCGGGGCGGTCTACGAGAGCTTCGTGCTGTCACTCGGCAGTGCAGTGGCACGCAGCCAGATCGCCGTCGAACTGCAGAACGAGGGGGCGTCCTGCCGCCTCAACGGAGCATATCTCGGGCGTGGCCGCCAGCAGCTCGACACAACCACTCTGATCGATCATGCCGCGCCGGGCTGCACCAGCAGCGAGGTCTACAAGGGCGTGCTGGACGACCGCTCAAAGGGTGTGTTCCAGGGCAGGATCGTGGTGCGCAAGGATGCGCAGCAGACCGATGGTCACCAGAGCAACAAGGCGCTTCTGCTGTCGGAACGCGCCGAGATCGACGCCAAGCCCGAACTGGAGATCTACGCCGACGACGTGCAGTGCAGCCACGGCGCAACCGTCGGCGAACTCAACGAGGACGCGCTGTTCTACCTGCGCGCTCGCGGCATTCCCTTTGAGGAAGCACGCGGACTGCTGATTGACGCCTTCGTCGAAGGTGCGATCGAGGAGATCAGCCACGTCGGCGTGCGTGACGCCTTCCGTGACGTGGCCGCGGCCTGGCGCGACGGAGAGGCAGCGTGAACGCCGCTTTGGCACAGCCGGCGGCAAGCAATGCCGCGCTCGACGTGGCGAAGATACGCGAGGACTTTCCGATTCTCGGCCGCGAGGTCTACGGCAAGCCGCTGGTCTACCTCGATAGCGCCGCGAGTGCCCAGAAGCCGCGGCAGGTGATTGATGCGGAATCGGCGGTCTATCGCGAGGAATACGCCAACGTACACCGCGGCGTTCACCATCTCTCACAGGTCGCCACCGATCATTTCGAAGCCACGCGGACGCGGATCCAGCATTTCCTGAACGCCGTGAGCGCGGACGAGATCGTCTTCGTGCGGGGTGGCACCGAGGGTGTGAACCTGGTGGCCCGGACCTGGGGCCGAACGGCGCTCCGGGAAGGCGACGAGATCCTGATCTCAACGCTGGAGCACCACGCCAACATCGTGCCCTGGCACCTGCTGGCCGAGGAGAAGGGCCTGGTCGTGAAGGGCATCCCGATCCACGACGACGGCCAGATCGACATGGAGGCCTACGGCGGCCTGCTGACCGAACGCACCAGGCTGGTCGCCATCACCCAGATGTCGAACGCACTCGGCGTGATTCCCCCGGTCGAAGAGATGATCCGCCTGGCCCATGACGCCGGCGCACGGGTCATGCTCGATGGCTGTCAGGCCGTCAGCCACAGAACCGTCGACGTACAGGCGCTCGATTGTGACTTCTATGTCTTCTCCGGCCACAAGATATACGGGCCCACGGGCATCGGTGCGCTCTACGGCAAGGCCGAACTGCTGGAGGCCATGCCCCCCTGGCAGGGTGGCGGTGAGATGATCGCACGCGTCAGTCTGGAGCGCTCGACCTTCAGGAAACCACCCCACCGCTTCGAGGCAGGCACACCCGCCATCGCCCAGACCATCGCGCTCAAGACGGCGCTGGACTACGTCACGGATCTCGGTCTCGACCGCATCGCCGAACACGAGGCCATGCTGCTGAGCCATGCCACTGAACGCCTGCAGGCGATGGGGGGCATCACGATCTACGGCACACATCCGAGCAAGGCCTCAATCCTGTCGTTCTCGATGGACGATGTGCATCCCCACGACATCGGCACGATCGTCGATCGTGAGGGCGTGGCCGTGCGTGTGGGGCACCACTGTGCACAGCCCGTCATGAAGCGTTATGATGTGGCAGCAACCGTGCGCGCCTCCTTCGGGCTCTACAACACGCTTGAAGAGGTCGATGCGCTGGTGGCGTCCCTTGAAAAGATCAGCGAGCTGTTCGGCTGATGGACGAGTTGCGCGAACTCTATCAGGAAGTGATCCTGGATCACGGCAAGAACCCCAGGAACTTCGGACCTCTTGAGGATTGCACCTGCCAGGCCGATGGCGACAACCCGCTATGCGGCGACCAGATCACGGTCTACCTGAAGCTTGGCCACAGCGGCCTTGTCGACGACATTGCGTTCGAAGGGCGCGGCTGTGCAATCTCCATGGCATCGGCCTCGATGATGACCGAGATGGTCCAGGGCAAGAGCGAAGCCGAGGCACGCGCGCTGTTCGACACCTTCCACAGGCTGGTGACCGGCAAGGAAGACGAGATCGACGATCCTGACGATCTCGACAAGCTGGTTGTGTTGGCAGGTGTGCGCGAGTTCCCCATGCGGATCAAATGCGCCACGCTGCCGTGGCATACGATGACGGCGGCCATGGACGGCCGCGATTCGGCAACGACAGAGTAAAGCGATGGACGAAACACCCGCCGCGGCCCAGGCACACGAGAGCTGGCATCCCGACGAAGATATCGATCCCCGCAGCATCCCCCAGGAAGAGGGCGAACCGCTGATAGGCGATATCGTGGATGCGATTCGCACCGTGTTCGATCCCGAGATTCCCGTGAACATCTACGATCTCGGCCTGATTTATGCGATCGACTCGCGCAAGGACGGCAGCGTGAAGGTCGAGATGACGTTGACGGCACCGGGCTGTCCGGTGGCCGAGGACATTCCGGTCTGGGTGCGCGATGCTGTTGCAAAGGTGGACGGCACCACCGATATCGGTGTCGAGATCGTCTGGGATCCGCCGTGGGATCCATCCATGATGAGCGATTATGCCAAGATCGAACTGGGCATGTATTAGGTGCAGGTGTGTTCAAATCGAGACGTGAACCGAGCGGAACAGGAAGATGTTAGGCAACCCTGACAAGCAGCTTTTGACCCTGACCGACGCCGCGGCTGACCGCGTGAAGTCGCTGATGCACCTGAACGACAAGGCGATCGGGCTGAAAGTCGGCGTCAAGATGGCCGGCTGCAGCGGCTTTTCCTACACCATGGATTACGCCGAGGAAGAAAGCGGGAAGGAAGACGTGATCGAGGATAAGGGTGTCAAACTCCTGATCGATCCTGCCGCCGCGATGTTCCTGCTCGGCACGGAGCTCGACTGGCACGAGGACAAGCTGGAAAGCCGGTTCGTCTTCAACAACCCGAATGTCAAGGGCATGTGCGGCTGCGGAGAGTCGTTCACCGTCTGACCTGCTTCCGGAGACCGCCGCCTTGCGTCAAGCCCGTCTCGTATCGCTCTCGGCCGTCCTCTCGATCGTCCTGCTGTCCGGCCCCGCACACGCCCAGCATGCGCTGAGCGACGGGGACAATGTGCTCTATCGACAGGCCTTCGCCGCGGCCTATGCCGACCGGTGGTCCGAGGTCGCCAGCCTCGCGCAACAGGCCCGGGACCACACGCTCGCCAAGGTCCTGCGTTGGATGGAGCTCAAGGACACGAACCGGCACAACGACTTCGTCTCGCTGGCCCGGTTCCTGATCCAAAATCCGGAGTGGCCGTCGCAGATCACGCTGCGCAAGCGGGCCGAAGAAGCCATACCCGACGAACTGGCCGCCCGCGACGTGGTGACGTTCTTCGATCTCTACCCGCCCCAGACCGACGACGGCATGCAGCGCTACATCGCTGCACTCATCTCCCTGAACCGGGACAATGATGCACGCGACGAGATCAACCGCGCCTGGGCTGGCCGGGACTTCGCCCTGGCGAAGGAAGAGGACTTCCTCAGCGACCACGGCGTTCTGCTGACGGCAGACCAGCACTGGCAGAGGATCGACCGGCTGATCTGGGAAGGCAAGACCACCGCGGCGCGGCGCATCCTTCATCTCGTCGACAACGACCGGCAGCTTCTGGCCAAGGCCCGTATCGCGTTGCGCGGCAACGCCGCCGGTGTCGATGCCGCGATCAACGCCGTGCCGGCCCATCTTCAGGACAATCCCGGCCTGATCTACGAACGGATTCGCTGGCGCAGAGCGCATGGCCGTCTTGCCGGCACGCTCGCGCTGCTCATGGTTGCCCCCGGCGACCTCCCCTATCCGGATCTCTGGGCGGCGCAAAGGCTCGATTTGGCCGAGATGTTCATGGACGACGGCGAATACCTCGCCGCCTACCGGGTGCTCGCAGGACATTACGAGCAGAGCGGCGCCCTGCACTACAAGGTCGACTGGCTGGCTGGCTGGCTGGCGCTACGCAAGCTGAACGACCCCGCGGCTGCGCTCGACCACTTCACGACCTTCCACGGCCAGGTCAACTTCCCGATCAGCAAGGCTCGCGGGGCCTATTGGGCCGGTCGCGCCGCCGAGGAGATCGGCGACCCTGGGCTGGCGGCCGTCTGGTACGACCTGGCTGCCGGGAACGGGCAGACATTCTACGGCCAGCTCGGTGCCGACAAGATCGGGGTAGCGCCACGCCTGCCCGATCCCCCCAACATCTCGGAGGCCGAAATCCAGGCCTTTGCCGATGACGAGCTGACCACGGTGGTGCGCCAGCTTCACGAGATCGGTGAGGAAAACCTGGTTCGCATCTTTCTGTTGCGGATGACCGACGCAACCTCATCGGGCCCGAGACATCGACTGATCGGGCAGCTCGCATTGGTCCTGAACCGGCCTGATCTCACCGTGATGGTTGCCAAACGCGCCGTCAAGGCCGGCACCGTCCTCGTGACGGCGGGTTACCCTGTGATCGCGCTTCCGGCCGGCACCGATGTCGACCCGGCGCTCGCCCTGTCGATCATCCGCCAGGAAAGCGTCTTCAACCCCGGCGCCATCTCACCCGCCGGCGCACACGGCCTGATGCAGCTCATGCTGCCGACCGCACGCGAGATCGCGGGTGAACTCGGGGTTTCGACCTCGGCCAACAAGCTGCTCTCGGATCCGCAGCACAACATGCTCCTGGGCATGACCTACATCGACAAGATGCTCGACCGGAACGACGGCTCGTTCGTGAAGGCCATTGCCGCCTACAACGCCGGCCCCGGGCGCGTTCGCCAATGGGTTGCCGAACGCGGCGATCCCCATGCGCCAGGCATTGATATTGTCGACTGGATCGAGGAAATCCCTTTCTCCGAGACGCAGAACTACGTGCAGCGCGTGATCGAGGGCATGCGGGTCTACCGCATGCTGAGCGGCACCCAGGTGCCGGACTCCAGGCGGGCCTGCATCTCGGGCTGCTGACGCCCCCTGCCGTTTCGAGGTCCCATGAGCAACGCCGACACCGCACCCGGTCTCAACGTGAACGACAGCACGCCGCTCGATCTTCTGGCGTCCCGTCGCTCGGTCCTGGCCGCCCGGTTGATCGCGCCCGGTCCGTCGTGCGACGAACTCGACCGCATGCTCGAGATCGCGGTTCGTGTGCCCGATCACGGCTGTCTCACCCCGTGGTGCCTCCAGGTGCTGAGCCCGGTCGCCCAGGCCGAACTGGGCGAGCTCTTCGTTGATGAGTTCCGCAAGGCCGAGCCGGATGCCAATGCCGAACGGCTCGAGTTGGAACGCATCCGGCCGCAGCGCTCGCCGGTGCTGGTCGTGGTCAGCAGCCGGACGACCGCCGATAGGGATGGCGTGCCTCCCGTGGAGCAGCTCCTGTCCTGCGGCAATGTCTGCTTCAACCTGCTCAATGCCGCGACAGCCATGGGCTATGGCGCACAGTGGGTCAGCAACTGGTGCGCCTACAACGAGCGCATCAAGTCCGCGCTCGGGATTCCGACCGACGAGCACCTGGTCGGTTATATCCACATCGGCACGCCGAAGAACGCGCCGAGCGAGCGGCAACGCCCCGAGATAGCCGACGTCGTCCATCGAGTCGCAAGCCTGTCCCAGCTTGCATAGGTGTGCTGTGGGGCCGAACCGGTCCCACACGGGCACTGGAAGACAACTACCTTACACCGCCGGCACCTTCACCGCCGGCACCTTACGGCGCTCTGTGGCCAGATCATGTCTGGCGCCGGTCTCGACGCCTCCTCCCGGCGGTCACTCGCCTCGCCTCGGGCCATGGGCTCAAGGCGAGGCGAGGCCTCAAGACAGCAGAAACAGGGCCGTATCAAAGGTCCAACCACACAAGTGCGAAAGGTCACTGACCCCCATTCATGGTGGCGTCCATGGTGGCGTCATCTTTCTTCGCCCCGTAGGCAGCGACAACGCCATTGTTCCTGACATCGATATTCAACCTCACGACGGTACCGCTGACTTCTTCATGATTGTCCCCACCAAAGGCACCATTGATACTTATTGCCCGCGACGCGAGGTCAATCGTACCCCAGGTTCCCTCGGGGGTGACAGGCGCCGCAACCACGATCTCGGGTATAGTGTGTTCGTCGTTGTCAACATTGACGATGTTGTCGAACGTCGCGTCAATCTGACCTTCCATAGCATCGAAGGTCAGTTTCGCATCGCCCACAAGGCGGTCGCCGTAAAAGGCAGGGGCAGTCGAGGCACCGACCATCACGCCGGTCCATGTCGCGGTCGCGGCAGGGCGCGTGCCGGTCTCGCCGCCATTGGCGATGGCAAGAATGCTCTCGGCCTCTACGCTGCTCGTAACGCCGTTCCTGTATTCTGGTTCAATGCCTATCGCCACGGCGAACGCACGGTGGTCCATCCAGGAGCCGTAAAGCCGGTGATCCGGGCCTACATAGCCATTAACGGTTTCCAAAAGTGTGATACCGTTCTCGGTCGTCAGCAACGCCTGTCCAGCGGCCGCGTTTTCCGGATCCAAGTCGCCAAGGTTAATTTCTGCTGCCGGTGCAGCAATACTTACCACCCCACGGTTAGTTATGAAACCGAGCACGTTGCAGGTGCCTTTATCGTTGCACTTACCTAATAAGAAATCCCTTCCATCTAAGGATTGGTCGCCATCGGTTAGCAGGTAGGATAAACTCGAACTCAGACGTCCGTCCGAACTGCTGAAGCTTGCGAAATCCTCCGCGCGTTTGCGCTGCGTCTCATAGGTTTCCGTCGGCTCCGTCGCTCCTTCCAGCGCAGCCTGAAAACTTCCGATACCCTCCTCGCTGGTCAGATCAGCGGCGGGCGGGGGCGGATTCAGCGGCGGATTGCTGCCGCTATGACTACAGGCCGAAAGTGCACCGACCAGCACGAGTGCCGATACAGATTTCAACAGAGGGTTCATCGTTCCGTTACTCCGTTTTCCGTTACTTCGTTTGTAGATGGGACAGATTCACAGCACCTATCCCGGATCAAGTCAACACTCTATCACCCGGCTGCCGAAAACGGACAGCAAGGTCTGTGTCAGCGCCACCATGTTGCCCTTGGCGTCAACGACGGTGAGGTGCGACGTGGACCGTCGCGTCACGATAACGGCCGGTCCTGGCCGCGACGATGCGCGCCTCGCAGGCCGCGAGATCGTCCGCCGTAACCCTGGCACCGACGGCGGCCATATCCGCCGCGACCGTCTGTGCCAGATCGCCGCGGTAGAGGTCCCGCGGTCCGGCATCCCGCAGGCGCTCGAGCGTTGCGATCTGCCAGGTTTCCGTCAGCTGTACACTCAAGACACCCTCCTCGTCCGGATTGCTGTAAAACCGACTCCAGGTCGGCTAGTCTGGGGCCTCACCCGTATGACAGGAGTGCAACCGTGACCCATCCCCTGTTCGCCGACGACATGAAGCTGACGCCCTATTGGTGGGACGACGCACCACGGCCGACGATCGACAACCGGCCGCTGCCCGAGACGGCCGATGTTGCGATCGTCGGCGCCGGCTATACGGGCCTCAATGCCGCGCGGGTTCTGGCCCGCGCCGGGCGCAGCGTCGTTGTCCTCGAGGCCGAGGACGCAGCCTGGGGATGCAGCGCGCGGAACGGCGGCCAGATCAGCTCCGGCGTGAAGCCCGGTGTCAGCGACCTCGAGAGTCAGTTCGGCCGTGAAGGTGGCCGCGCCGTCCTTCAAGAGGGTCTGAACAGCCTCAACTTCACCGTGGATCTCGTGAAGCAGGAGAAGATCGACTGCGACCTGAAGCAGAATGGCCGCTTCATCGGCGCCCATCGGCCCAATCGATACGATTCGATGGCCGAGAACTTCGAGACCCTCAACAAGGTCGTCCCGTTCGAGTGGCACATGGTGCCCAGGAACGACATGCACCGCGAGCTCGGCACCGAAGCGTATCACGGCGGCGCCGTCCTGCCGCACCACGCGGTTCTCCACCCTGCCAAGTTCGCAAACGGTCTGACCGTTCTCGCGCTCAGGGCCGGCGCCCGGATCGAGACGCATACGCCGGTTCTTGGCCTCGATCCGGCCAAGGGCGGCACATCGGTCGTGACGACGCGCGGCAAGGTTCTGGCGCGCGACGTGATCGTGGCGACCAATGGCTACACGAGCCGGCTGACACCCGGTCTGCGCCGCCGCGTGATCCCGATCGGCAGCTACATCATCACCACCGAGCCTGTCGCCCCCGACGTCATGAAGAAGATCATGCCGCAGCAGCGAGCGCTCTCGGACTCGCGCAAGATGATCTACTACTACCGCTCCTCCCCCGATCACACGCGTATTGTCTTCGGCGGGCGCGTCGCGCTCAAGGAGACCGACCCCGAGGTCAACGCACCGCGGCTGCACAAGGTCATGACCGGGATCTTCCCCGAGCTTGCCGAGACCAGGATCAGCCACAGCTGGATGGGCTTCGTTGCCTATACCTTCGACCACCTGCCCCACATCGGGCGGCGCGATGGCGTCTGGTTCTCCATGGGCTATTGCGGGTCCGGTGTCGCCTGGGCGAGCTACATGGGCCACAAACTGGCCCACAAGGTTCTGGGCAACCCGGAAGGCGCGACCGCGTTCGACAATGCCAGGTTCCCGACCCGTCCGTTCTATACGGGTGATCCCTGGTTCCTCGGTGCGGCCGTGGCCTGCTACCGCGCCATGGACAAGTGGGGGAACTAGGAGTCGAGCGGTGCCAGCGTTTCGACGTGCTCGCGGGCGATGGTGTGGATCAGGCGAAGTCCTATACGCTCGGAATCGTGGGCGTGGCGCAGCCAGAGTCCGTACATCAGCGCAATCAGAGTATGGGCGGCGTGATCGACCTGGTCCGGGGCCATGACATCGGCGAGCACCGGCTGAAGCAAGTCGAACAGCGCACGGTCGAACGCCCTGTGAATGCGCGCGAACCCGTCATGCTCAGGCACTTGAGCATAAAAGCTGAGCCACGCACTGATCGCTTCGGGTGAACGCTGGCCGGGGGCGAAGTTCCCGGCGGTGAAGCCGATCAGCTTGTCCCGCGCCGTCGTGCCGGCAGCCATGCCAGACTCGATATCGGAGAGCGTCTGGTCGACCAGCATCTGCATGGTTGCTTCCAGAAGGTCGGTCTTGCCGTCGAAATAGTGGTTGACCAACCCGACCGAGAGGCCCGCGCGGCGGCTGATCCGCGCCACCGTCGCGTCCTGGAACCCGTCCTGATGGATCGACGCGATGGTCGCATCGATCAGCTGCTGCCGACGGACCGGCTCTATACCGAGTTTCGGCATGGAACCCGATCAGGCAGCCAGGCCGAGGTCGCGCTTCTTCCTGACTGCCCAGGCCTGGATGATGCGGTCGGCGATCATCGCCATCAGAGCCATCGAACCGCCGGCGATCACACCCTGTCCGAAACGCGCGTTGGTGAGGGCGTCATAGACCCACTGGCCCAGCCCCCTGGTGCCCACGAGTGCGGCGATCACCAGCATGGCCAGCGCAAACATCACGACCTGGTTCAGGCCCAGCATGATCTCCGGAATGGCGAGCGGCAGCTTGACCTTCCACAGCACCTGTCGCTCCGTGCAGCCCATCATCTGCGCCGCTTCGACCGCGACGGGATCGACCTGGCGCAGGCCGTGTTCGGTGTAACGGATGGCCGGCACGATCGCGTACATGATGATCGCGAGCAGCGCCGAGAAGTCGCCGACCAGGAACACCATGATGACGGGGATGAGGAAGACGAAGAGCGGCATCGTCTGCAGCGTATCGTTGATCGGCCTCAGGATCGCCGAGACACGGTCGTTCTGCGCCGCCCAGATGCCGATCGAACAACCGATCGCGAAGCACAGCAGCACCGACGTCGCGGTCAGGTAGAACGACAGCATGGCTCGCGACCAGGCTCCTGTGGTCAGCATGAACAGCATGCCGCAGAAGGCGAACAGCGCGACCTTCCAGCCGCCGACCTGACAAGCGATCAGCGTGACCGCGGCGATGAACACCGGCCAGGGCGTACCGCTCGAACCGTAGTAGAACAGAGTTGAGATCAGCCCGACGATGACACCGGCGCGCCAGCCCTGCCAGCGCATCATCGCGGCACCGATTGCCACCACGATCCCGAGGTAGATGAGCGACGCCATGGTCGTCATGTCGAAGCCCCAGGTCGACGGGCGTGCGATCGTTTCAAGACCCCGGTTCATCGGCAGCATGAAGTAGAACAGCGTCCACGTCTTGATGGCGTCGGTGACGTCGAAGAAGTTTACCGTGATCCAGGCGACGAAGTCGTTCAGCGTCTCGGCGGGGTAGAAGATCCAGGTCTCGGGATACTCCTCGAACGCCGGGAAGATCGCAGCAAGGATCAGGCCGATACCCGTCGCCATGACCATGGCCGTCATATACGGGTGCCGCTGCAGAACGTTGCCGCCGCGCGAAAGATGAATATCGCCGGTGCGCTCTGCGAAGCCGCGGCTGATGCGGTCCATCATCATCGCCAGCAACACGATCACCAGGCCGGCAAGCAGGCTCTGGCCGGTCTGGGCCTTGCGCATGGTCGAGAGCACCTCCCAGCCGATGTCGGCGAAGCCGCCGATAATGGCTGCGATTATGACCATGGAAAGAGCGGCCATGATGGTCTGGTTCACACCGATCATGATGGTGTGCGTCGCCGCGGGGATACGCACGAGGAACAGAAGCTGGAAGCCGTTGCAACCCGACATCTGGCCACTTTCGATGACGTTGTCGGGAACACGCCCGAGTCCCAGCATCACGTTTCTGACCATCGGGGGGCTGGCGTAAATCGCAGAGGCCACCATGCCGACGACGGGGCCAATGCCGAACAGGATGAGGATCGGCACGAGATAGGCGAACGTCGGCACCGTCTGCATGACATCGAGCATGGGTTCGATGATCCGGCGCGCCCCGCGGAACTGGAACCCGAGGAGGCCGAGGGTGAGACCCAAAGCCAGGGACAGCGGAACCGACATGCCGACCAGCGCAAGCGTTGACATACTCTCGTCCCAATAGCCCACGATCACCATGTAGAGCATGGCCGCGACACAGAAGGCCGCGAGACGCCAACCTTTCGCGGCGTACGCGATGACGGCAACGATACCGATCGTCGCAGGCCAGGGCAGCCAGTGCAGGACTTCGAGCAGGCCCTCCATGGGGTATTCGAGGATGTCGGATATGAAGCGGAAAATCGGCTTGAAGTGCAGCGTGAACCTGTCCATCGCCGCTTCGAGCAGATCGCTGATAGCCAGGAACTCTCCCCCGATCGTCAGGCCGAACAACCACTCGTCGGGATAGTTGACGAGCCAGTCCTTCTGATTGAACAGAAAGCCCTCGACATCACGATAGTACAGGCAGAGGGCGGCAAAGCCGGCGAAGATCAGCCAACTGATCAGTTGCGGCGAGACCCGTTCGGTGAACGCACCGCTGAACGGCGACCGGGCCCGGTCCCGGGTCGCAACAGTCATGAAGCGGCTCCCTCGTCGGTTTCGGTGGCAAGCACCGAGAGAACAGCCTGGGGCGTAACCTGGCCAATCACGTTACCGCCATCGTTCTTCACGGCGATCGCGTTGAGGCCCTCGCCGAAGCGCGGCATGAGATGCTCCAGCGTCATGCCCGGCTCAACGGCCCCGGCGGCCCCGGCGGCCTCAAGCCCGTTCTCGGCAGGCCCCATGATGTCGCCGGCCGTGATCACCTTCACGCGCGGGACGTCCTGGGTGAACTCCTCGACGTAGTCGTCGGCCGGTTGCATGACGACCTCGGCCGGCGTGCCGATCTGCACGATCTGACCGTCCTTCATGATGGCGATGCGGTCGGCGAGCCGGAGCGCCTCAAGGAAGTCATGGGTGATGAAGACGATGGTCTTGTGCAGCATCTGCTGCAGCCGCATGAACTCATCCTGCATCTGCCGTCGAATCAGGGGATCGAGCGCGGAGAACGGTTCATCCAGGAACCACAGCTCCGGCTCCACCGCGAGGCTGCGCGCGATACCGACGCGCTGCTGCTGGCCACCGGAAAGCTGCCGCGGGTAGCTGGTCTCGCGGCCCGACAGCCCGACCAGCTCGATCATCTCCATCGCGCGCTCCACTCGGGTGTGCTTGTCGACACCCTGGACCTGGAGCGGAAAGGCGACGTTCTCGACCACGGAAAGATGCGGCAGCAGTCCGAAGTTCTGGAACACCATGCCCATCTTGTGCCGCCGGATGTCGATCAGCTGTTCCTTGCTGACGCGCAACAGGTCCTTACCATCAAGGATGACCTCGCCGGCGGTCGGTTCGACCAGACGCGACAGGCAGCGGACGATCGTGGACTTGCCCGAACCCGACAGGCCCATGATGATAAAAATCTCGCCCACGTGAACGTCGAAGCTGACATCGCAGGCCGCCCCGATGTGGCCGCTCTCGCGGACCTTCGCGACCAGAGCCCGGGGATCGGGCACATTGCCGTCACCATTCGAAAAAAAGCTGTCAGCATCGGGCCCATAGACCTTCCAGACATGTCGACAGGTCACCTTCACGTCGCGCTCAGACGCCTCTGCCATCTCCACCTCACCTGGACCGTCGCTCTTCGGCGTTTCGGCCCAGTCCTTCATGTTCCCGGTTGCTGCCTCCAAGGCGCGAACATGACAGACTAGTCTCGCGCGCCCCTCACCGTCCACTACCCCGCAAGAGCCTCGAGGAGTGACGCGAATGGCCCGGAACCTGCCTTGTTTCCAGAAAACGGGTGACAGACGTCACGCTTGCCGTTCCTGCGTCGATTTGCCCCGGTGACGGCGGTCTCGCCTCCGTGATCGCTGCTGTCGATTCCGTAACATGGGTCTTACATGCTCCCTTGAGCGCGGATCATGTGAAATTGAGGTTTGAGAGGTCCTTGCGCCGGCACATGGGAGCGGAACGGGAATCCGCGCTGTGGGAGAGGGTCGTGACCGAGGTGTTCCTGAGCGGCGATGGAGAAGTCGAACGAAGCCATGCAGGAGGTTGCCGCCTGCATCGGCCGCATCGTCACCGATGAGCGGACCGAGGCGCTCGTTCTGATCCCCACCAACGTCGACCGTTTCCTGATGCGCGCCTGTAGCGTGGAGGCGCTCACACAGGTGATGGGACCGGTGAACGACTCGGACGAGATCAAGCCGTCCATCTCCAACGACCCCAGCGGCGACCCCAGCGGCTGAACGACAAGCTTCAGTTCATTCCAGAAAAAGTCGATATTTCAATTGCAACTCACTCGCACTCGCGTTTACGATGCCGCCATCACCAGAGACGAAGGGGTCATCATGCGATTGAGAGTCCTTGCGGCAGCAGCGGTCGCTGCCGGGTTTCACACGACAACGGCGCAGGCAGGAGATGTCGGGGACGTCCTTGCAACTTACACCGACATTGCACACGCGGCCTACGAAGACTCCCTGATCCGCGCCCGGGAGCTCGACGTCGCGATCGACACCCTGATCGCCGCGCCGACCGACGCCAACATGGCACGCGCCCGGGAAGCGTGGGTCCATGCGCGCGTGCCCTATCAGCAGACCGAAGCCTATCGCTTCGGCAATGCCATGGTCGACGACTGGGAGGGCCTTGTGAACGCCTGGCCGCTCGACGAAGGCCTGATCGACTACGTCGACGGCGGCTACGGCGACAGCTCGGACGCCAACATGTTCCATGCCGCCAACGTGATCGCCAATCCGACGCTTCAGATCGGTGGCGTCGAGGTCGATGCGTCAACGATCGACGCCGACCTGCTGGATTCCCTGCATGAGATCGACGGGGTCGAGGCCAACGTGTCGCGCGGCTATCACGCTATCGAGTTCCTCCTGTGGGGACAGGATCTCAACGGTACCGATGCAGGCGCCGGCAATCGCGCGGCCACCGATTACGACACCAGGAACTGTACCAACGGCAACTGCGACCGGCGTGCCGCCTACCTGAAAGCGGCCAGCGATCTCCTGGTGTCCGATCTGGAGGATGCCGTCGCCATGTGGGCCAATGATGGCGATGCGCGCGCCAATGTCATGGACGCCGGCGATGAGGGTGGCCTCGCCATCATCCTCACCGGCATGGGCAGCCTGAGCTACGGCGAGCTCGCGGGCGAGCGCATGCAGCTCGGCCTCCTGCTCCATGATCCCGAGGAAGAGCACGACTGCTTCAGCGACAACACCCATTGGTCGCACTACTACGACATCGTCAGCATTCAGAACGTCTACCTTGGCACCTACACCCGGATCGATGGCAGCGTCGTGTCGGGCACCGGCGTCTCCGACCTCGTGGCCGAGGCCGATGCCGAGGTCGATGCGGCCATGCGCGGCGCATTGAACAGGAGCCTGGCGCGTGCCATGAGCATGGTGACGGTCGCCGAAGCCGGCAAGAGCTACGACCAGATGCTGGCCGAGGGTGACGAACACGGAAACCGCGTGATCAGGGACGTGATCGACGCACTCAAGGAGCAGACCACCCAGATCGAGGTCGTCGTTGCGACCCTGGGCCTCGGGTCTCTGGACGTCGAAGGTTCCGACAGTCTCGACGACCCGAATGCCGTCTTCCGGTAATCCCGTGGTCATACGGCAAGCAGCAGGAGCCGTCGTGCTCCTGCTGCTTGCTGTTGTGCCTGCCCCGTTCGCGGCGCCGCGTGCCGACGACGCGGCGATCATCGCGCCGACAACCGAATTCTCATCGGCCGAACGCTATGAGACCAATCAGGGCGGCGCCGGAACCTTTCACGGCACCCTGAACGACGACGCCTTCTCACGTCCGGCGACCAACATGTCGTTCGAGGATCGCCTGAACTTCATGGTCGGCAACGGCTTCTTCAAGCGCCTCTGGGTGACAGCGCCCTCGTCGACCGCGTCGAGCGACGGGCTCGGTCCGCTCTACAATGCACGCGCCTGCCAGCGCTGCCACATCAAGGATGGCCGTGGGCATCCCCCGCTCGGCAACTGGCCCGACGACAACGCCATCTCCATGTTCCTGCGCCTCAGCGTGCCGCCCGCAACGCCTGAGGAGGAGGCTCTCCTGGCGGAGCATCGCCAGAACGTCATTCCGGATCCGGTCTATGGCAGCCAGCTTCAGGACTTCGCGATCCCCGGACTGGATGCCGAGGGGCGGATGGTCATCGAATACGAGGAGTTCGACGTCACGCTCGACGACGGGACGGTCGTGAGCCTGCGCCAGCCGAGCTACAGCATTGCGAAGCCGGGCTACGGTCCGGTCTCCGAAGACATCATGATGTCGCCACGTGTGGCCCCTCAGATGATCGGGCTCGGCCTTCTCGAAGCCATCGCTGTCGACGACATTCTGGCCCACGCGGATCCCGACGACACCGATGGCGATGGCATCTCCGGTCGCGCCAACATTGTCTGGAGCGAGGCGCTCGGCGAACCCGCCATAGGCCGGTTCGGCTGGAAGGCCGGCGAGCCGTTCCTCGATCAGCAGAACGCCCACGCCTTCACGGCCGACGTCGGGCTCGCCACACCGGTCTCTCCCTTTCTCTGGGGCGACTGCACGCCCGGCCAGAAAGCCTGCATCAACGCGCCGCACGGCGCCGATGAAGACGGCCTCGAAGCTACGGCCGGGATCATGGAGAAGATCCTCTTCTACACGCGCAATCTCGCCGTACCGGGGCGCCGTGATGTCGACAAACCCATGGTGCTGGAAGGCAAGCGCCTGTTCTACGAGGCAGGCTGTATCGGCTGCCACATACCGAAGTTCATCACGCCGGTCATTGACGGTCAGCCCGAACAGTCGCGCCAGCTCATCTGGCCCTACACTGATCTCCTGCTTCACGACATGGGCGAGGGTCTCGCCGACGGGCGTCCCGAAGGTCTCGCAAGCGGGACGGAATGGCGCACGCCGCCGCTCTGGGGCATCGGACTGACAGAGACCGTGGTCAGCCACACATACTTTCTGCACGACGGCCGCGCGAGGAACCTGACCGAAGCCATCCTGTGGCACGGCGGCGAGGCGCAGGGCTCGCGTGACCATTTCGCAGCGATGTCGGCAGAGGAACGCGACAGCCTGATCGCCCTCCTGGAGTCGCTCTAGAGCGTTTTCATCTTGCGTTGGATCATAAGAAGGGATTCCCATTCGTTCCACCACATGATTCTGTACCCGCAAGTGACACGGGCGGCAGATATGGCGCATTGTTACGGACTGGACCTTCGCCGCCGGGGCGTTCAAGACCAATATCGAAGACTTCGAGGCGGTCGAAGCCGTCCACGAGGGCCACAAGTCGCCTGCCATGACGGGCGCCCGGTTCAACGGCCTCCGGGAAGGTGGCGTGCACCATTTCCAGAAGCTGGTGGCCGACCACATGACGGCCTGAGGCCACAGCACTCTCCGGGGGGGGGACGCATGACGATCAACAACGATGTCTTCATCACCTGCGCGCTGACCGGTGCGGGCGACACGACCGACAGGAGCCCCCATGTTCCGGTGACGCCCGAACAGATCGCCGATTCGGCCATCAAGGCGGCCAGGGCCGGCGCCGCGATAGCCCATATCCACGTGCGCGATATCGAGACCGGTCAGGGCAACCGTGATCGCGACAACTTCCGCGAGGTCGTCACCCGCATCCGCGACAGCGACACCGACGTCATCATCAATCTGACCACGGGCATGGGCGGCGACTATGTCCCCGACCCCGACGATCCCGGCCGGGCCGCCGAGGGTTGCGACATGGCGAGCCCGGAAGACCGTGTCCTCCACATCGAAGAGCTCCTGCCCGAGATTTGCAGCCTCGATGTTGCCACCATGAACTTCACCCATGGCGCCTTCATGAACGTCCCGGCCCATCTCCGGGTCATGGCCGACAGGATCAAGGCCGCGGGCGTGAAGCCGGAACTCGAGTGTTTCGACCTCGGCCATGTCCGGCTGGCCACCCAGCTCATCGCCGAGGGCCACATCAGGGAACCGCCGCTCTTCCAGCTGTGCCTCGGCGTGCCCTGGGGCGCGCCCTCCGATCCCGAGACGCTGCTTGCGATGCGCAACATGCTGCCCGAGAACGCCCACTGGTCGGCCTTCGGAATCAGCCGCATGCAGATTCCCATGGCGGCCCAGGCCGTGATCGCCGGAGGCAATGTGCGTGTGGGCCTGGAGGACAACCTCTATCTCGACCGTGGCGTGCTGGCAACCAACGAACAGCTCGTTGAACGGGCCGTCGGCGTCGTCGAGCGCCTCGGCTGCAACGTGATGAGCCCCGCAGAGACCCGCCAGAAGCTGGGCCTCAGCAAACAGCACTGATGCGCATTGCCGACACATGGTTTGCTGTCCGGTCCTGCACCGACGGCGTGACCATGCTGTGGGAGCCGCTATCATGCATGGCGGGCTGTTGCGATGACGAGACCCATCGCTTCTTCGTCTGCAGGATGGTCGCGCCCGATCGCGACAAGGCCCTGTTCTGCCAGCGGCTCTGTCGTTCCGTCGGTGTCCGGGGCGTGGTCGAGGACGGCACGTCGTTCGGCGTTTCGACCCTCTGTCCGGCTGCTGCGATCCGCGACAACAGTCTTGAGAACGAGGTCATGATCGCCACCGAACACGAACCCGCCAAGGCGACCTGCGGGACCGGCTCGCCGTCGCGGAAGGCCCATTCGCCGCGCACGGGCAATTCAGACGGCAGGAAACCACGGACGATGGAGTAGCCGTCTTCGTGGCGTTGTTCGACGTGTTTCACGATCCGTCTTCCATCGCCAGCCTGTGGTGTGACATCCGATCGTAGGCCGGACGGCAGGCCTCGGCGATCTCTCGCTGTGCGTCGGTCAGCGTTGTCCGAGGCGAAGACCACGGGCGAAAGCCGGTGGACGTCTCGACGCTGGCATACCAGTGCCCGGCCCAGACCCCGTCGCTCTCACGCCGTCCGGCGGGCCAGGCCAGCATCGCCGCGTCGAACGGCACATCGAGCGCGGCGCACAATGCCGAGAGCGCCCTTGCGGGGTTCTTCAGGACATCGGATGCCGCGATCACAGGCGGTGTCGACCCGGTGCGATCGACGACCTCGTCAAAGATCCCGGCCTGAAGGTCGTACCCCAGATCGACCGGCGTCACGCCCTTCCGCTTCCGGGCATAGGACGCGACGACTTCGTCCGGATTGCGGATCAGGAACGCGTGGCGGTGGGTGCCGAACCAGTCGCGCCCGATCTCCGGCACCATGTGGTGGGCCATGTGTTTCTGGAACCAGATGGCCGCACCATCCGGCGCATCGCCACTGATCGCCCGGGCGACCGCGCACCAGTCGTTCGGCTGGGATGCCATGACCTCAGCCGCCATGGGGTGGTCGATCCCCGTGATCGAGAGATAGGCGGCGTAGAACGGTTCGTCGCTCACCATCGTGTCGGGCCGGTTCTCCCAGGCCCGCATCATCGCGGTCGAGATGTTGCGCGGGCCCGACCACATGGCGATGCGAACCGTCACGGCGCCGGACACACCCGTTCGACGAGATCGGCATAGAGGCCCTGGAGTGTGCGGACCACGGGACCCGGCGGCGTGCCGTCGCCGATCATGCGCCCGTCAATCTCCGAAACCGGCGTCACACCGGCGAAGGTGCCGGTGATGAAGGCCTCATCGGCGTCGTAGACCTCGGTCAGGCTGAAATCCTTCTCCAGCGCGAGAACACCCGCCTCGCGCGCGACCCGCAGGATGTTGCCGCGCGTGATGCCGTGCAGGCAGTAGCGTCCGGTCGAGGTCCAGACCTCACCACCGCGCACGATGAAGAAGTGGGTGGAGTTGCAGGTCGCGACGAAGCCGTGGGGATCGAGCATCAGCGCTTCGTCCGCGCCGGCCTTGGCGGCCTGGATGCAGGCGGTAATGCAGTTGAGCCTGGAATGGCTGTTGATCACTGGATCCTGCACGTCGGGCGCACCCCGGCGGACATGCACGGTGAAGAGCCGCACGCCGTCCTTGCGTTCCGACGGCTTCTTGTGTTCGGGGATGATCACGACCGTCGGCACGCCAATGTTGACCCTGGGATCCTGATAGGGCGTCGCCTTCATGCCGCGGGTCACCATGAGCCGCACGTGAACACCCGACTCCATGCCGTTCGCCTCGACCGTGCGCTGGAGTTCGGCGGCCATGGCGTCTTGTGTCATACCGAGGTCGAGGTCGATCGCCCTGGCACCCTGCCACAGACGTCCGAGGTGCTGGTCGAGGAAGGCAAAGCGACCGTTGTGGAGGCGCAGGCCCTCCCATACGCCGTCACCGAGGATGAAGCCGGAGTCGAAGACACTGACGACAGCCTTGTTGCGCGGCACCAGCTCGCCATTCACCGAGATCAGCACATCCGCGTTGCGCGGGTCGTCGACGTAGTGGTGCGTACCCTGCTGTCCGGCCATCCGCCTTGCGCTCCCGTGTCCCGGCCGGGACACTCTCAGGAATAGCCACGCTACTCAAGGTGAGGCATGGCCGACAATCCCTTCGAATGTTTGAACGCCTCTTCCGTCCAGTCGCATCCACCGGCCTGCGCACCGGCCTGACCGGTCAGCATCGGCGTTGCCAGCATGGTGCCCGCGATCCCGTGCCGTCATTCTCTCGTCTTCTCAACCATGTCGATCCAGAGGGTTCGGCGGATTGACGTTCGTGCGCACCGCCATAGCCCGAACGTCAGAGCCCAATTCCGATACATGTTCGATACATGCTAGAGATAAGCGGAATCGGCGCGTGCGCTGCTATCCCATGGTCGGAGCGTGGGCGCGTTCATGTCATTCCGGCCAGAACTCACAGGGCGCAGAGCCGGGACTTCGACAGGCATGTGCTCCTGTCCCGAGGTCCCGGATAACCGCGTCGCAGTTTCCGGGATGACACAAGGGAGGACTTCGTCGTGATCGATCTCGCCCGCCACGTTCACGTCACATCGCTCTTCGAGGACATCGCGAAGATCGAGGACAAGCTGACGCCCAACGAACTCGAGATGGTCCGGCACCTGAAGGAGAAATATGAGGATCCGGGCCACAGCGACTTCGACGATGCCCATGTGCTCGACGTCATTCTGCGCAACGTGGAGATCCGCAAGGGCTTCGATATCGATGCCCGAAAGCACACGCCTCGCGCGATCGGTATGGAGCGGAAGAAGGGCAAGAGCATATCCCGTTCAGATTGAATCCATCTGAACGGGTGGAGTGGTCCTGATCGGTCAGCAAACGCCAGGCCGTCTCCGGCAGGCCCGGAAGATCGGCTGCCGAGACGGATCGCCGACATGGCAAGGCGTTCAGCCGCCCTTGAGCGGCGGCATCAGGGCCAGATTGTCGCCGTCGGTCAGCTCGACCCGGGTCCGCTGGGCCGTGGGCAGGGCCTTGCCGTTCAGCGTCACCAGATAGCTGCCTTCGGGGAAACCCAGACGGTCCATCACGCTCCTGGGCGTGGAGCCTTCGGGCACCTCGATCTCCGCGCGGTTTTTCTCCGGACCCCCAGGCAGATGTTTGCCCAGGAGCCCGGCGGTCCTCACAAGGATTTTCATTCGGTGATTTTCATGCGGTGATCTTCATGCGGTGATCTTCATGCGGCGCGGCGGCTCGCGTCCTGCGCACAGGCGAGATAGGCCGACATGAACTGATGGGGATCCTTCATCAGCACATCCTTCCATTCGCCCAGCGGCGTTCTGGTCTGGATCAGGCCGCGCAGCACGCCGACGTGCTGCGTGACGCCGAGCGCCAGAACACCGACCAACAGGTCGTCCTTGAAGCTGAGGCGCAGATACTTCGACCGCTCCGCATCGACCAGGACCGACTCGTCACCGCCCTCGGCACCGTCCCACAGGCCATAGGATGTCGAGATGAGGCCG
>JACONG010000001.1:83947-92099 GCA_014323865.1 Rhodospirillales bacterium
CTGCGTGACGCCGAGCGCCAGAACACCGACCAACAGGTCGTCCTTGAAGCTGAGGCGCAGATACTTCGACCGCTCCGCATCGACCAGGACCGACTCGTCACCGCCCTCGGCACCGTCCCACAGGCCATAGGATGTCGAGATGAGGCCGAGGGTGTTGAGCGTGTTCATCACCAGACTGCCGGCATAGGCCCGGCGCTTGCCGGCCATGTTCATGGCGGCGATGCGGCCATGCTCGCTGGCGGTCGGCTGAATGGCGTGCACATCGTGCCCGCCGGTCATGAAGTCGAAGCCCGCGGCCACGTCGCCGGCGGCGTAGATGTCGGGGACGCTGGTCTCCATGTACTCGTTGATCAGCACGCCCGTGTCGGTCTCGAGGCCGCTGCCTTCGAGGAAGTCCATGTTGGATTTCACGCCGGTGGCGCAGACCACGAGATCGGCGTCGATCGAGTCCTTGCCTTCAAGGTCGAGCCTGAGCGTACTGTCACCGTTCCCGGAGACTCCGTTCACACGGGTCGAGACGTGGACGTCTACACCCTTGGCGCGGCACCAGTCGGCGATCATGTCGCCGCCGGTCTTGTCCATCATGCGGGCGACCATACGGTCGGCCATCTCGATGACGGTCAGGTTCACCTTACGGGCGACCAGCGCCTCAAGGATGATGCAGCCGATGAAGCCCGCACCCATCAGAACGACGTTGTCGCCTTCTTTCGCGTTCTCAATGATCCTGCGGGCATCCGCGAGCGTCCAGCAGGACATCACCTTGTCGAGGTCCATGCCGGGGATCGGCGGCCGAACCGGCGTGGCGCCGGTGGCAAGCAGGAGTTTATCGTAGCCCATCGAGCCGCCGCTCTCGAAGCTGAGCTGCTTGCCTGCGCTATCGATCGAGGCGACCCGCTCGTGCTTCACGTCGATGCCCAGACTGGCGAAATGGCCGTCGGTGTGGCGCAGATGGGTGCCGTCCTCCTCGATATCCTCGGCGAGGAGATAGGGGATCGCCATGCGCGAATAGGGCGGCTCGGGCTCGCCCGATATCATGGTGATGTTACCGCCGTGCCCCATGCGCGAGAGGGTTTCAGCAGCGATCACACCGGCCGGGCCGGCGCCTGCGACGACAAAACTCATGGTCCCAATCTCCCTACGTCTTCAGGGAGTCCGGACACTCCGGATGCCCGGAAGCGACCGGCTCCCATTGTCGTCCTGTGGCCGGACAGGCGGGTCTCGTCAGAGACCCAGTCGTGCCAGCGTCTCGTTGCTCGGCTTGCCGTCCTCGGTCCAACCACGCACCGAATAGTACTCGGGCATCATCTTGTCGAGTTCGGCAACCTTGCCTTCGGCACTGCCGCTGGGCGCAGGATCCTTGAGCATCCGATCCGGCAGCGTGTCGTCGGCAGCGGTCAGGCCGGCAGCCATGTTGAACATACGTTCAAGCGTCCAGGTCCGTTCACCGGACTCGATGCAACGCTCCAGGGTCCATTCACCCGGGAGAGCGGCGTCGAGCTGCTCGACGAAGTCCTCCGGACCCCAGCCCGATGTGGTGAAGAGGCAGAGGCCGGTGGAGTCGATCATCGACACCATGTCCTGGCTCTCCTTCACCGGAACCGCCTTGCCGTTGCCCGAGATGTCTTCCATGTCGGGGCCGAACACGTCGTGCTTGAGATGGCAGGCACCGCGGTTCGACGTTGCGTAACCGAGGCCCATGCCCTGCAACGCGCGGCTGTCGTAACCGGCGAACTCCATGCCCTTCACACCCATGAAGAGCTCGGGGTGGCCGTACTTTTCGCACAGACGCCTGGAACCCAGGCCGAGGATCTTGCCGAAGCCTTCACCCTTGCCGGTCTTCTCGGCGAACACCGCCAGCGCCTCGGCGCTGCCGAAGCTGCAGTCGATGCCGTCGGTGTCGTCCCTGGTGATGACACCCATCTCGAAGAGCTCCATGGCCGCCGCCAGCGTCACGCCGAACGAGATCGGATCCATGCCGTGCTCATTCATCATGAAGTTGGCGAAGGTCATGGCGTCGACGTCGTCGACACCGACCACCGGGCCGAAGCCGTAGGCCGTCTCGTACTCGAGGCCACCCGAGGCGTGGATATACTCCTTGCGGTTCACCACGGTGAAGTGCTCGGGATCGATATGCGCGATGCGCCCGCAGGCGATCGTGCAGCCGAAGCACGCCTTGTTGGTGATAAGGTTGACGTGGCCGTTCTCGTTGGGCGTGGTCGTCGCGGCCGGGTTGACCTTGTCGATGCCCTCGAACTGCACATCCTTGAAGTTGCGCGTCGGCAGACCGCCCCACTCCTGCATCATGTCGATCATGGGATGGGTGCCGCCCTCGGTCAGCTCCTGGCGACCGCTGGACTCGGCGAGCCTGGCGTGCGTGTTGCGCACGACCTCCATGAACCGCCTGGGATCGTCGACCGTGACGCCCCTGGTGCCATAGGCCGCGACCGCCTTGAGATTCTTCGAGCCCATGACGGCACCGACACCGCAGCGGCCGGCCGCACGGTGCAGATCGTTCACCACTGCCGAGAACAGGACGCCGTTCTCACCGGCCTGGCCGATCGAGGCGATCTTGAGCTGCGGGTTCTGGTGCCTGGACTTGATCCAATCCTCGGTGTTCCACACCGTGGTGCCCCAGATATCGTCGGCGGGCAGGATCTCGACGTTGTCGTCGTCGATGTGGATATAGACAGGCTTCCCGGCCTTGCCCTCGACAAGCAGCAGGTCGTAGCCCGCGAACTTGAGATAGGCACCGAACTTGCCGCCCGAGTTCGAATCACCGATGGCACCGGTCAGCGGGCTCTTGCAGATCACCGCGTAACGGCCGCTGGTCGAGGCCATGGTGCCGTTGAGCGGCCCGGTGGCGAAGATCAGCACATTGTCGGGACCCATGGCGTCGGCCTTGGGGTCCATGTTTTCCATCAGGTACTTGGTGCCGAGGCCACGCTCGCCGATGTAGGCGTTGGCCCACGCCATGTTGAGCGGTTCGGCCTTCGCGGTGCCCCTGGTCAGGTTGACGCGCAGGATTTGTCCTTGCCAAGACATATGTCGTTCTCCTCAGGTCCGCTCAGGCGATCGCGCCGAGCTTGTTGTCGGTCATCCGGGCCCACTGCTTCATGCGGTCGAGACCGGTCCAGGCCGCGTCGACATAGACGATCGCGTCGGTCGGGCAGGCTTCGGCGCACTTGGGATCGCCGTGGCAGAGGTCGCACTTGATGACCTTCCCGGTGTCGGGGTTGTAGTTCACGGTGCCGAACGGGCAGGCGATCGTGCACACCTTGCAGCCAACGCAGACGTCGTCGAGCACCTCGACCGCACCGGTCTCCGGGCTGCGCACCAGCGCCTCGACGGGACAGGCATGGAGACACCAGGCCTCGTCGCACTGCGTGCAGGTGTAAGGCACCGAGCGCTTGCCGTGCTCGAATTCAAAGATCTTGATCCGCGATCGTGCCGGGTTGAACGTGCCTTCGTGCTCGAACGAGCATGCCATCTCGCACTGAAGACAGCTGGTGCACTTGTCGGCATCGATCAGAAGCGATTTCTGCATCCTGGGCCCCTTTGTAGACTCTTTGTTGCCATCGAAAAGCGCACGGGGCTGCGTCCCCCCGAGCGCGTTGGCGACATCATAGTCAGCACAAATCGAAAAGTGTAAGGTTTTCCATAATTTGCGAGTCATTCCCAGTTGCAGTCAGTCAGATCGGCACCCAGTTCGCTTTTCTTGCGCTCCCAATCGGCCAGATTGAGTTCGACGATGCCGTATCGGGCGACCAGATCGTCGATCGTTCCGCCCTTGCCCTGATGCACCTGAACCGGCGCTCCCGGTGACGCCACGACCCTGCAGGCATCATCCGGATCGAGATGCGCGAACACCGCCCGTGCGCCCTCCGGACTGACGATATGAAGCAATCGTCCCCAACCGTGGGTGATGCTTCTGAGACCATAGAGTTCCATCGCTGTCTTCTGTCGTGTCCGGCGATCATGCGCAAGTCGCCAGGCCGTGCGGTTCGCAGACGCGATCGTTCGTACCATCGTTGCGGCGGCGGCATGGTCGTGTCGGGATTCGCAGGGCAGCGACTTCATGTTTGGCGATGGCGACCCTGGGGAGCCCGGCGATCCGTCCGGCCAGCGCCTGCGCTTGATTGCGCATCGCGCAGATGGAACGGGAGACGTGGGCGTCACTGAAAGACATGTCATCTCATCCCAGCCGCAGCGAAGCGCAGATCCGGGACCTCGACAGGCTCGCGTCACTCTCTCCAGGTCTCGGGGCGGCGGCCTGCGGCCCTTGTCCGGGATGACGCATCGGCAGCGAGCCTGGCTAACCCGGCAGCAGGGCGTCCTTCACCCAGATCTGGAAGGCGTGGACGCAGTGTTCGCTGTGGCCGGAGTCGCCGTGTTCGGCGAAGAGGCGACCCTGGTAGTAGCCCTTCGAGCGGATGCCGCGCTGGACACCTTCGTTGAGCCTCGCATCCTCGACGCCGAGGCCGTGGTTAAACCACTCCAGAGCGCCCCTGGTCGTGGGATCGTCGCCCTCGCCCGGCACGTTGTAGTAAGCGTTCTCGACCACGGATGTCTCGCCGCCCGTGGGCCGCATCAGGAAGGTCGAGACCATCTTCATGTGGGGCCAGTAATAGATGATCCAGTCGGGCCACAGGTAGAGCGTGATGAAGTAGCCGGTGCGGTCGCTCTGGCCCTCGGGCGGGAAGGGATAGACCCCGGTCCTGTTCTCACCCGGCGGCGAGATGATCGCGAACCAGTTGGGATGGATCTCGAGCCTGGTGCCCGCGAGATCGATAATGTCGCAAAGCTCCTTGTGGCACGGACCCGAGTTCGGAAAGTGGTAGCCCTCGATCGCGTTCTCGACCACGACCTTCCAGTTCGCCGCAATCTCGAAGTCCTTCCGGCTCGACGGGCGCACCTCGTGCACATCGGGGAACCACGTCATTACCTCGGCCTCGAAACCCGGTGCCCACTCGTGCAGGGGCCTGGCATCGGGATCGAGGTTGACGAAGACAAAGCCGCAGAACTCCTGCACACGGACCGGTGCCAGGCGGAAATCGGCCTTGTCGAAACCCTTCACGTTCTCGCAGTTGCGAGCCGTACGCAGCGCACCGTCGGCACCGTATGCCCAAGCGTGATAGGGGCAGGTGATGACCGCCTTGACGTTGCCCTTGCCCTGCAGCAACTCGTGCGCCCGGTGCTGGCAGACGTTGTAGAAGGCACGCAGCGTGCCGTCGCGGCCACGAATGGCGAACACTCCCTGACCGTGGATGTCCACCGTGGCGTAGTCGCCCGGATTGGCCAACTCACTGGCATGACACACCACACGCCACGACTTGTGGAAGATCTCCTCGATCTCCTTCTCGTAGACCTCCGGCTTGAAGTACCAGGGCGAGGGCAGCGTGAAGGTCGTCGTGGGATCGTCTGTGAGGTTCCCGACAGGAAACGATTCGAAGGCGGCCATATCTCTCCCCTGGATGGCGTGCCTGTTTGTTGAACGATCGTACAAGAAAAGCGGAGCCTGTGTGAAGACCCCCTCTTTTCGATATTCCCCCGGAGCTGACGTTCCCACGGAGGCCAGGGAACCGGAACGGCGAAGCCGCTACATCATCGCGCGCGCGGTCCAGCGATGGAAGCACCAGGACGGGCCTTCGAGCACGGGCGTGAAGACACCACCGTCGAAGCCGGGTGAGGCGCGGCCCATCTGCATGCCCTGGACAACATCGACATCCTCCTGAAAAACCTCGCGCCAGGTCTCGCGAACGGTCGCGCGCAGGTTGGCGTTGCCCGGCTGGGTCGGTTCGTCGCCGACATAGTAGATGTCGAAGGTCTCATGGCAGCGGTCCGGACCGTCAGGGAGGATGCGGATCGCCTTGAAGTGGTCGTAGTGAATGCCGAGCAGGACGTTCGGATAGAGCGCGACGTATTCGGCGCGGGTCTTCCAGTGCTCCGGCAGGTCCGGGAAACGCGGCAGGACGTGATCGCCGCGGTCGGGGTTGTAGACCAGGCTGACCTGACCCGAGTAGGTCGGCTCCTCGATGTTCTCGTGGTCCTCAAGCTTCGAATAGCTGTTGAGGCCCGGATGCACCATGGGCAGGTGATAGGCCTCGCAGAAGTTCTCGACCGCGAGCTTCCAGTTGGCCTTGAGGTCGAACAGCATGATCGAGTCCTCACCGCCGTGGCGGATGAGATTGCCGTCGAAAGCGGCCCAGCGCTGCGCGAGCGGTGCGATGTAGTCTTCGAAGGGTTCGGCATCGCCCGAGAGGTTGACGAAGACCTGATCGAACCACACCGCACTCCGGACCGGCTTGATGCCGAAAGCGTCCTTCGAGAAACCCTCGCACGCGTGCCTGCCGGTGCCGGCGATGTGCGGGGTCTGGCGCAGCTCGCCGCCGAAACCGAAGGCCCAGTTGTGATAGGGGCAGGTGATCAGGACGCCGGCGTTGCCCTTCTCGCTGACGAGCCTGGCACCGCGGTGCGGGCACGCGTTGTGGAAGACACGGACCTCACCGTCGCGGCCTCGGATGGCGAACAGCGGCACAGCGGCGAGATCAAGCGGAATCACGTCGCCGGGATTGGGGATGTAGGACGCCGCGGTCAGGCAGACCCAGTTGCGGGTCCAGAGCCGGGCGCGCTCCTCATCGTACCAGCTCGGCGAAACATAGGCCTCGGCCGGAAGCGGCCTGGCTGATCCGTACTCGGCATCGACGGACGACAGCACGGCGGGATCGAAGCCGCGCGCGGCGGGAAAGAGGGCGATACCAGACATGGCGGGCGCTCCGGCGGAGGATGGGAACACATCATGGCGGCGCAGGCGAGGCGTACTTGAGGCCGCTGTGCGGGCGTTGACCGAGAGGGGCATTGGCTATACGGCGAAGACCTGTCTTTCAGGCGCGGAGGTTCAGGGAGTTCGGTGGAGTTCGGTTCTTCCGCAACATCCTGCCCTGACCGGTCTTCGGGAGGCGGTCAGGAAGAACGAGGAAACGTGCAGGCGGCGGCAATGTCGCCTGCACGTCCCGGCTCACTGTACATCGTTCTGGACGGCGTAGAACTCTCCGCCTTCAATGTCACTGACAAGATATTCTCCACCCCCCCGGCGTCTTGACTCAACGGTTCCTGTCAGTGCTCCATGCACCAACAATGTTCCATTGTCATCGTACACCTTGCCTGCCAGATCGGCATCGTAATGATGACTATGGGCACCAAGATCAAGATAACCATCCAGGGTGCTGTTGATCGTCGTCCGATCGATCGTTCCACGACCTTCAAGAGTTCCAGGAATACCCCAACCGTTAGATTCCCGTACAAATTGGCTTGCCATTGTCGTGACCGTTCCTGCACCGAAATCGGCGTCGATTGTGAGGCTGCCAACGCCCTTATAAGGTGTACCACCATAACGGTAGGCAAAACCTATAGGCACACTGTAAAGATTGTCGACCTTGACATATCCTGTCAAGGTGCCTTTCCCATCCGGGAGAGCATCGGGTGCTGCAAGATGACCAGCATCCATCGCGGCACCAATCAAGGCAAGGTTATCGCGTTCCCTTGCAAAACGGCTGAAGTCCGAAGGAGGAGGAGAACCATACGATGGAAATGCAATTGTAGGAGGTGGCGGCGTGCCAAACCTGACGACCGAAACGGGCTTTTTGATCCCAGTCTGGATAGCGAAGAACTCACCATCTTCTATATCACTGGGAAGTCGCCGCCAACCATCAAACTTGGCACTACCGGGACGGTTCCACCCATTCTTATGGGTTCCGGTAACGCCTCCCCGTACCAGCAATCTCCCACGGTGATCGTACACCTTGCCTGCCATATCGGCATCGATGACGACCTCATAGATGCCGGTCTTACCACTCCCCTTGGGAACGTAGATCGTACCATCCAGGGTACTGCTGATTGTCGTTTCATCGATCGTTCCGCGACCCGTAAGAGCCCCGTTCATGGGAAGGCCCCCGACAGGTCTCTTCGGGTTGGAAACGATAAAATGGCGAAAACCGTTTACGGCTGTCGTGACCCTGCCTGCACCGAAATCGGCGTAGACCCTGAGATTGCCGACGATGTCACGATCATGGTCTTCGTCGACAGGATAGCCCATCCTGTAATATCCCTGCAAGACACCTTTCGCATCCGGGAGAGCATCCGGGGCTTCGAGACT
>JACONG010000002.1 GCA_014323865.1 Rhodospirillales bacterium
CTCCAGCAAATCGACAATCTGAATTTTATCGCTGCAGCTGTCGAAGCCGACCGCCTCGAAGCCCCGGATGCTCTTCCGGCGGGGAGCGGCATCTTGAGGGGATATGTCAGGGCTGACAATCTTGTCTCGGACCTTCCCATGATGGGCAATCTCGAAATCACGGCCAATTTCGATAATGGCAAGGTCAAAACAAAGGCAAGAGGTTTTACCGGCCTTGCCAGCCGTGGTACGTCGTCGAGTTGGCAAGATAGACAAGGTACAAATGTGAATGGAAAGCTGCGTGGTAGAGGAACGATCACTGCAACCGCGATTGAAAGCGCCCTGGCTGGGGACCTTACACTGGTCAGTAACGGCGTCGTCACCACAGTCGACGGGACCATTGCAGGTAACGTGTACCTTGACGGTCAGAATTTGCTGCTACACGGAGACCTGACAGGAACCCTTTCCAGATCCGGAGAAAGTGATAGCAATATCGAAGGTGGGGCGTTTTACGCTGTCGAGAACCGCTGACGGTGTCGAGCGTTCGGCCCTTGAAGTATCGAGGGTGGGGCGTTTTACGCTGTCCATTACTGAGTACGGAATCAGGATTTCAGGCGGCCACGCCGCCTGAAATCTTCTGTTTCTTCCCGACATCGGGACCTCGGGCGGCATGGCCGCCTGAGGTTCTTTTGTCTTTATCCCGCCCGTCTCCCCCATGCCGTGTGGCTGCGCCATGCCTGCCAGTGCGAGGCCTGCGGTGCCGCGCCTGGCCCGGCGGGTTTCGTTCAGTCGACGATGAAAGGGATCGACGACCCGTTTATCGACGCTGTGATGAAGGTGTCGTTCGGCCTGCAGGAGGGAGAAACCTTCAGGCTGGTCAGCGAATCAGGATCCGGCAAGACAACGCTGGGCCGCGCCATCATTGGTCTGGTCAAGACGCAGGAAGGTGCCATCACCTTCGAGAGTCAGGATTTGGTTGGCCTGAAGGACACCCAGTATCGCGGGGTTCGGAGCAACATCGCCATGATGTTCCAGGATCCGATCGCCAGCCTGTCGCCACGAAAGAAGGTGCGCCGCGCGATCACCGAGCCCTTGGCTACGAGTTCCACGCCCGCCGCCCCCGGGAATCGTGCAAAGCAGCGATCTCTTTGACGTGGATGTAGGCCTCCCACCCGCCGGGCGATGACGGCGGGCCGCCGTTCCAGGCGTTGATGAAGAGGGTTGCCCCGTCGCGCACGTGAATGCCGAAGCGGGGCGGATCGCCCCCTCTTCGTGGATCATGAAGCTCAACAGGCTGCGCTAAAACGCGCGTGAGCGCTCGTAGTCGGCCGAGCGCAGAACCGGTGTGGCTCCTTGGAAATGACTGGGCATCGGCTATCCCCAGAGTTCAGGCGGGCACGGGTGCATCCTGTTCCCTTCGAACACGATCCCCGGCGAACGATCCTCCCGCATCAGGAGCGGACCGTCGAGATCGACGACGCTGGCACCCTGGGCTACCAACATGGCGGGTGCCATCGCGAGCGAGGTGCCGACCATACATCCGACCATGATCTCCAGGCCCGCTTCCTGCGCTGCGCGGCGCAAGGCGAGCGCTTCGGTCAGCCCACCAGTCTTGTCGAGCTTGATGTTGACCATGCCGTAACGGTCGGCGAGAGCGGCAACCGTGTTGGAACCGTGGCAGGATTCGTCAGCGCACAGCGTGACCGGGCAATCGAGACCCGCGAGGCCTGCATCGTCGTCGGCCCGCAGGGGTTGCTCGATCATCGTGACATTGAGCTCGGCGAGTGCACCGCCGATCTTACGCAGGAGATCAACACTCCAAGCCTCGTTGGCATCGACAACAAGACGGGCATCCGGCGCGCCCCGGCGCACCGCGCCGAGGCGTTCGAGAACATGCTCGCTGTCGAGCTTGATCTTCAGCAACGGGCGATGCGCGTTCGCGACGGCCGCGGCACCCATGGCATCGGGCGTATCGATCGACAACGTGTAGGTCGTGGTCAGCATGCCGGGCTCGTCCAGGCCCGCGAGACGCCACACCGGATCGCCGGTCATCTTTGCTTCAAGATCCCAGAGCGCACAGTCTATTGCGTTGCGGACCGCCGACGGCGCCATCTCGGCCATCAACTCGTGGCGACTGGTTCCTTCTTCGACCGCGCAGCGAACGCGATCAATCTCTGCCAGGCTGGATTCGATCGACTGGCCGTAGCGCGGATACGGCACGGCCTCGGCCCAGCCGCGCACACCGTTCTGGACGACCTCGACGACGATGACATCGGCCACAGTCCTGGCCCCACGGGAAATGCGGAAGACCTGCGCGAGCGGCCAGACCTCGTGCCGGGCCGATATCGCGCGGCGCATCGACATCTAGATCTTTTCCAGCTCGTCGACGATCGAGCCGACACCCATCCGGGTCGAATCCGAGCACGGCATGCCGAGACGCCGGCTGATCCCCTCCAGATAGGCCTTCGCCTCGTCTTCGGGCATGGTAGAAGTGTTGACCGAGACACCGATTACCTTGGCGGCCGGGTTGGTCAGCTGCGTCATGCGCTCGTTGGTCTCGATGCATTCCTCAATCGACGGCAGCACTCGGCCCGGAACACCCCGCATGTGGGGCCGGGTCGGCTCGTGGCACATGACCAGGGCGTCGGGCTGCGAGCCGTGCAGAAGCCCCAGGCTCACACCGGCAAAGCTCGGATGGAAGAGCGAGCCCTGCCCCTCGACGACATCCCAGTGGTCGGGTTCGTTATCAGGCGACAGCCACTCGGCGGCACCGGCGATAAAATCGGCCACGACGCCGTCGACCGCGACGCCCTCACCGGCAATGAAGATGCCGGACTGGCCGGTTGCGCGAAACGTGCACTTCATGCCGCGTCCTTTCATCTCCTTCTCGAGCGCCAGTGCGGTGAACTTCTTGCCGACAGAGCAGTCGGTCCCGACCGTGATCACACGTTTGCCCTCGCGCTTGAAACCCTTGCCGACCTTGAAGTCCATGCTGGGCTGGCGCACGTCGAACAGCGTGCGGCCGAACTGCTTGGCGACCTCGTTGATGGCCGGAATGTCGGCCAGGCGCTTGTGCATCCCAGCCATCACATCAAGGCCTGCTTCAAGCGCATCGATGATCGTGGGAATCCAGTTGCCCGGCACGAAGCCCCCGGCATTGGCGACACCAAGCACCATCGTTCTGCAGCCGGCTTCCGCGGCCTGGGCCGGAGTCATGTTCTCCAGACCGAGATCCTGATTGCCGCCTTCGAGCACGATTTGGGCGCGTGCCTTCTCGGGGCGCCAGATCTTCACGCCCGTGCAGCCCTTGATCGACAGCTCGTCCTGGGCATCGCCCAGGAACAGAAGATAAGGCGCTCCGGCCTTCTGCATGATGTGTTCCGTTAAACCTGTTGTTGGCAGGTTTGTGATGGCATTCCGTCCGTCTGTCCAGCCATGCGATCCCGGCGGGGCTGATCCCTGATGACCAGGACGCTCACCTTTGCATGCCGCATGATATGCGCAGCCGTCGGGCCCAGCAGGTAATCCTTCAGGCCGGGCTCGGGTGCGCCCAACACGATCAGATCGGCGCCAACCTCGGTCGCCATGCGCAAAATCTCGACGTGAACCGAGCCCGCTCCGATCAGGCAGGAGGCGCGGATGTCATCGGGCACGTGCTCTTCGGCAAAAGCATGGAGCTGAACACGCGCGGCCTCGCGCATGTCCGATTCCGCATCTTTTTCGAAATACTGTCCGACGATGGCAAGGCCGTAGTCGGGCACCACGTTGACCAGATGAAGCACGCCGCCCTGCGCAACCTCGATCGCCTTTGGCAGTGCGATCCTCCAGCTTTCCTCTTCGTTCAGATCAATGGCCATCACGACGTTGCGGAACACGGTTTCCTCCATCAGCCCATCGCCGTCTGCCGCTTTGCACGCATCGCCTGCCAGACAAAGAGAGTCACCATCACCGCTACAAGGGCGACCTGCACGATCTCGCGCGAGATCCCCGTGGGATCCGACACGATGCTGGGCAGGAAGAGAAGGACACAGACGACGCCAAGCAACAGGCGCTCGACAACGTTCAGCCTGGCGGCAAACCACCCCTGAACAGCCGCCGCGAACGCAAACATCGCAAGCAGCGATACGACGAAGACGAAGCCTATCTTGAACCAGTCATCGAGCCAGATGATGTCACCGTTCTCGGCAACGCCGGAGATCATCAGAAGCTCGGTGTTGAAGATGAAGACGAACGGCAGGATCGCCGTGCGCATGTCGTAGGTGAACCCCTGGATGCCCGTCCGGATCGGATCGCTGCGCGCGATCGCCGCCGCAGCGTAGGCCGCAAGGCCAACAGGCGGGGTGTCATCGGCCAGAATACCGAAATAGAAGACGAACAGATGGGCCGCGATGATCGGGAACACGAGACTGGCGTCACCACCGAGCTGCACGATCACCGGCGCCATGAGAGACGCCATCAGAATGTAGTTCGCCGTTGTCGGCAGACCCATGCCGAGAATCAGGCAACAGATCGCCGTCAGGATGAGCACGAGATGGATGCTGCCCATCGACAACGCGTCGATCAGGGTGGTGAAACGGCCGACGAGGCCGGTCGCGCTGACCACGCCGACGATGATGCCCGCGGATGCCGTCGCGACACCGATGGAGATCATGTTGCGGGCACCGGTGATTAGCCCTTCGAGGACATCAAGCACACCCTCCTTGAAACCGCGGAGAACAAGCTGACCGGCGCTGCCGATCATTTCGCCGGACCGTCGCGCCACACCGATCGCCAGCCAGGCGATCATCAGCCGCTGGAGTACGATGATGACGGCCAGCGCCTCAATGGCATAAAGCGCCGAGAGTATCGGTGATCGGCGCAGGATCAGCAGGAAGTAGAACAGCACAAGGATCGGCAGGACGAAGTGCAGGCCGCGCAAGATCGTCTTCAGGAGTTTGGGAAGCTGATCCTTCGGCAGGCCCTTGATGCCGAGCTTCTGGGCTTCGAGATCGACGACATAAAACAGCGCCAGATACGAGATCACGGCAGGGAACACCGCCGCGCGAACGACGTCGATGTAGGCGATACCCAGAGTCTCGGCCATGATGAAGGCGGCGGCCCCCATCACCGGCGGCATGAGCTGGCCGTTGGTCGACGCCGCGACCTCGACCGCGCCCGCCTTGTGCGGCGGCAGGCCAACCTGCTTCATCAGCGGGATCGTGAAGGTGCCCGTGGTGACGGTGTTGGCGATCGACGAGCCGGAATAGAGACCGCTCGCGCCCGAGGCTGCGACGGCCGCCTTCGCCGCGCCACCGCGGTAACGCCCGAAGGCGCCAAAGGCAACGTCGATGAAGTACTTGCCGGCACCAGCGCGCTCCAACAGCGCACCGAACAGCACAAAGAGGAAAATGATGCTGGTCGAAACGCCCAGCGGCGTCCCGAAGATGCCGAAGGTCGACAGGTAGATGTCGTTCATCGCGAAGTCGATGGGCGACCCGCGGTAGCGGATGATATCGGGCAGGTAGGGTCCGATGAAGAAATAGCTGAAGAAGATCGCGCCCAGAATGGCGAGTGCCGGGCCGAGGGCACGCCGCGCAGCCTCAAGCAGCAGGACCAGGCAAATCACGCCGACCCATACGTCGAACCAGCCGGGCAATCCCTGGCGCCAGATGATACCCTCGTAATCGAGCACGATGAACAGCGCGGAGGCGGCCGCCACGATGCCGAGCATGGCGTCGTAAAAGGGAATGTAGCGGCGGTTGGAGCGGTCAACGCCGCTTCCGATCAGAAGCGCTCCAACCACGCCCTTGGGCGCCACCTTCACGAACGCGCATACGATCGCAAGGATGCGTCGTGCGCCCTCGATGAAGCCCATCGCCATCACGACCCAGAGCGCGAAGGTCCAGTCCGGGTGCTCCATCCTCTCGAGATCGCTGACCAGCGCGTCGTAGTCGATCGCAGTCCAGATCGCGAGCGCCAGCATCATGCCGCCAAACATGAGGTCGTAGACGAGGACGAACCCCTTGCCATTCAGGCCGGGGATCAGGTTGCCGAGCAGGCGTTGCAGCCGACCGGGCTCGTTCTGTTTGAAGGCTGGATAGGCGAGGAACGCCAGCAGAAGCGCGAAGGACAGATGGATCGAACGCGCCTGCCATGTGTCGAAGGGATTGTCGGCGATGTAGAGTTGGAATCCGGACCAGCCTAGGCACAACGCCACCACAATGCCACGCCATATGGGACTGTCAGCGCGGCGGGGCCCGGTCTCGACTTGTGCAACCAGATCCTCGGCAACGCCCGGCGCTTGCTGGGTCTCAGCCATGTCGTTCCACCCCCGCAACCCCGACTGCCGACCGGCCCCGCCCGGTGACAGGAACGATGGGCGGCCGCACCGACGGCCGCCCACCGCGTCTGGGCCGGACTACATCCAGCCCTGTTCCTTGTAGTACTGCTCCGCGCCCGGATGGAACGGCGCCGAGAGACCCTGGAGCATGTCTTCAGGCTCCAGATGGCGGAAGGCGGCATGGGCCTCGCGCAGCTCGTCGAGGTTCTCCATGACGATCTTCACGACGTCGTAGACCACCTGATCTTCAAGCGCCATACTGGCGACAACCGTCGCCTTCACGGCATAGGTCGCAACCGGCTCATCGACACCCTTATAGGTGCCGGGCTGGATCTCGGTCATGACGTAGTAGGGCTTGTCGGCGATGAAGTCCCGGATCGCCTGCGAATCGATCGGGATGATCTTGATGTCGGTCGAGTTCGCCGGCTCCTCGATGGCCGCTGCCGGATTGCCAACCGTGTAGAAGAACGCATCGATCTTCTGGTCGATCAGGGCGCGCGACGCCTCGTTCTGCTGCAGGCCCTCGGCCGAGATATCGGCGTTCGCGTCGACACCGTAGAGGCGCAGGATGTCCTCGGCATTGCCGCGCTGGCCAGAGCCCGGGTTGCCGATGTTGACCGCACGACCACGCAGATCGTCGACGCTGCTGATTCCGGTGTCGTCGCGCGTCACCAGAAGCACCGTCTCGGGATGCACGCTGAACACGCTGCGAAGCTGCTCGACTGGCGAACCGTCCCAGTCGGCCGAACCATTGGCCGCTTGCCAGTTGCGGTCGGACTGAGCCACGCCAAAATCGAGCAGGCCGCGGTTGACCGCGTTGATGTTGAAGACCGAGCCCAGCGCCGGACGGCCGACGCAGTTGTAGGTGCCGCCGGAATGCTGGTTGACAAGGTTACAGACGTGCAGAGCGACCTGGTAGTAAACACCGGTGACCGAACCACCGCCGATCAGGAGATCGCGCGCTGTCTGAGCCTTGGCCGGCGTGGCGGCCAGGCTGCCGACGGCAACCAGCGCCGCGGCAACCGTCGATAGAAGCAGTTTTCTCATGGTGAAATGTCCTCTCTTGCTTGTTCCTGGCGCGACGATCCACGACGCCAGGATTGCTCGCGCAATCCGCTCAGGCCATGGCATCTCGTGTCCGTCACGTTCCCAGGACGGACTATGCGCCCCGTAGGCGCGGAGGGTCAAACCGGAGCTTTGCACCAAGAGAATCAGGAGAAACTCGTCCGACGGCTCGGATGCCGGCTTTGACCAGTCGCCGCTAACGCCCGGATGACCAGGTGCCAGGAGGTTGTCGCGCATGTCCGAGGCTTCCAGATGACTGAAGTAGGGATGGTTGTTGCCGCAGAGCTCGTCGAGATGCCGCAGGACGTAACCCGCCACATCACTGACGATCTCCTCGGGCATGTCGGCACGCGTGATCACCGTCGCGTCGTCACCGAAGCTGCGTAACGAGGTGGTCCGGAATAGCTCGTCGGTCGGATCGAGATCGCTGTCGTAGGTCGTGTGGATGTCGGTTGTCTGATAGTGGGGCGCATCGGCGACCTGGGCGTTGCCGTCAGGCGTGTTGAGCGCGACGACGCGAATGTCGATCTGGTCCGAGGCCTGCTCGATGGCCGAGGCCGGTGTGGTACCGACCACGAAAAAGGCGTCGATCTCGCTGGCAACAAGCGCGGCGGCGGCCTCGTCGGGCAGGAGGCTGCGGCCGTCGATGTCTTCGCCGACGTCGAATCTGCTGCGTTCGAGCAGTTGGGTCGCGGTTTGCTGATCGACGGAATCGAGAATGCCCGGGCTGACCGCCCGCCCCTTCAGGTCATAGACCAAGCGAATATCGCTGCCCTCGCGGACGACCGGAAAGAGCGCGTCGCTGTGGACGCTGAAGAGCGCGGTCAGCATCGGCTGCCGATCGTCCTGCCATATCCTCGTGCCGTTGACGGCCTGCACAAGGTAGTCCGAACGGGTCACACCGAACGCAACAGAACCCGCGAAAACCTGATCGATGTTCGCCATGGGCCGCGGTGAGACACAGGCAAGACAATTGTACTTCCCGTCGGAGTAGCGCCGTCGGAGTAGCGGTTGAGGAGGTTGCAGATATGGAGCACTGCGAAGGAGTTCACGCTGTTCACAGGCCCGCCATCGAAAATCAGCGTGGTTGCCTCATGAGGTTGCCCTCGTTGCTGTTGAAGCAGCCCACAAGCAAGGTTACCGCGCGAAGGACGGTGAGAACACGTATGATCGCCCGATGATTCCGTTGCCACAGCGGTCCCTGCAACTGTCGTGCATTGGACAGTTTCAGTGGCCGCTAGACCGGATTCTTTACGGTGAAACCCTCCTCGAGAGGCACCTTCGCGGTCTTCAGGATCGTCGACATGATGAAGTAGGTGCCGATCGTGAAGAACGTGTCGAGCAACTGGTTGTCATCGAAGACTTCGCACATCGCCGACCACGTCTCCGGGGCGATTTCAGTGTTGACCAGCATGTCGTCGACGGCGCTGATCAGGAGCGCCTCATCGGTCGACCAGCCTTCCGCGCCTGCACCGTGCCGCACCCGGACGATGTCCTCGTCAGACAGGTCCGCATCGCGGCCCCGAACGACATGATGGTCCCATTCGTAGGCGCACGCCGTCTGATGGGCGACACGCAGGATGATGATCTCCCGCTGACGCGCCGAGAGCGTGCTTTCGGTGACGACGTGGTTGCGGAAATCGACATAGTTCCGCATCAACACGGGATTGCGCGCGATGACATTGTGGATGTTGAGCGGCGACTTCAGGCCCGCCAACACCTCGGCGAGCGACGAATCCCAGTCCTCCGGCTTGAGCGGCGTCAGGCGGTCCTCTGCGGCATCGGTCATGGCTGGCGTTTCCCGTTTGGCGGCGCGACCTTCGCATGGCAGCATGGACGGTGCCAGATGCCCTCAGGCACCTTCACCCGGACATCGCGGAAACAGGGTCCGGACGAACGCAGCCTACGATGTCTCTCTCAACGACAAGGCACCGGGCACGGTCCATCCGGCCTCTGGCGTATCGCGCAGCTCAACAACATTCGCAGTCTCTTCAAGGTCGTCGAGGGTGTCTGCCAAATACGCGGCCCAGGCCTCGCCAACGCCACCTTCGTCGAGGGGAAGCGCAGTTATGTCGTTATGACCGCGGCCTTCGCCTGGAAACTGATGTATCATCATGCCGGCCGGCACCCCATCAGCGCGGTCATCTACTCCTGCTCGCACTCTGAATCACTGGAGCGGCATGAAGGGCATCGTCTACGAGGCCGAGGTCGTCCACGGCAACACCGGCCACGAAATTGCAGGTCTGGTCGACCACTGGACGAACATGACCGATCGACCGGCCGCAGTGGATACCGAGGTCACGTCCCTGCGGGCCATCAAGCTCTGGCTCCCGCTCAAGGTCTTCGGTGCCGACGCGTTCCGCCAGGCCGTGCAGCGCGGCATTGATGTGGCCGAGCGTGCCGCCGAAATGATGACGCAAAGCGGCCGCTTCGAGAGCGCGACGGGCCCGAGCCTTGCCGTCGTCACCTTTCGCTTGAATCGCGACGGCCTTGACGACGCGCAGACAAGCCGCCTTCAGCACCGGATCGTCGTCGCTCTGTTCGACGACAGTTTCGCTTTCGTTACTTCGACCGAGCTGAAGGGGCGCACCTGCCTGCGCTTCTGCACCCTCAACCCCCGCATCATCGACGACGACCTGTCCGAAACAATCGAACGGACCATTCGGTTCGGCGACGGCGTCAATCTCGTGGAGTAGTTCCGTTGGCTCACAAGGATCTCGATCTCGATTTCGTCCGCTCCTTCTTTCCTGCCCTGAACGACGGCTGGGCGTTCATGGAGAACGCCGGTGGCAGCCTGGTACCGCATACCGTCATCAATCGGGTCACGCTCTACATGACCGAATGCCAGGTTCAGCCCGGCGGCAATGCGGCGATTGCACGCGATGCCCAGGAGCGCATGAAGAAGGGGCACGAGGTCGTCGCGGCGATGATCAACGCCGAGCCAGAAGAGGTCGTGATCGGCCCTTCGACCACACGCAACGTCATCACGCTGGCAGCGGCACTGCGGGACCAGCTCAAGGGCGGCGAGGTGATCGTCACCAACATCGACCACGAGGCGAACAACGGGCACTGGCGGCGTCTTGAGGAGTTCGGCATTACGGTCAGCGAGTGGCAGGTCAACCCCGAGACGGCGGAACTCGAGCCCGAGACGCTGCGCGCCATGCTGAG
Source organism: Rhodospirillales bacterium (assembly GCA_014323865.1). NCBI lineage: Bacteria > Pseudomonadati > Pseudomonadota > Alphaproteobacteria > Rhodospirillales > Rhodospirillales bacterium. The sequence continues at coordinate 10,532 of JACONG010000002.1, forward strand.
CGACAGAACCCGGTTGGTCTGTTTCTCGCACTGCTCCAACATCACAGGCGGTCCGAACCCGGTAGCCGAAATCACCGCAATGGTCCACGAGGTCGGCGGACGGGTCTGTGTCGACGGTGTCGCCTATGTGCCGCACGCCAGCGTCGACGTGAAGGCGCTCGACGTCGATTTTTATCTCTTCAGTCTCTACAAGACCTACGGGCCCCATCTCGGCGTGATGTACGGCAAGAAGAAGCACCTTCTGGAGGCAAAGGGGCAGTACTTCTACTTCCACGCCGAAGACGATCTGCCGATGAAGATGAACCCCGGCGCGCCGAACCACGAGCTCACGGCGGGTTGCCAGGGCATCGGCGACTACTTCGAGGCGCTGGCCGGCCATCACCTGGACGAGCCGGCCAACGATCTCCACGGCCGCATGCGCCAAATGTTCGAGATCATCGCGCGCCACGAAGAGGACCTCTCGGCCCGCTTCCTCGACTTCGCGGCGAACCAACCGAAGATTCGAATCATCGGCCGGACCACGGTCGAACACGATCGACGAGCCCCAACCTTCAGCTTCACGATCGACGGGGTGGAGAGCCAGGAGGTCCCGCCGCTGCTCGAGAAGCACGGCATCGCGGCAAACGCCGGCGATTTCTATGCTCCCCGCATTCTCGAGGCGGTCGGTGTCGACTCGTCCGACGGCGCGATCCGGTGTTCCTTCGTGCACTACAACACGATTGCCGAAGTCGAACGCCTTATCGGTGCTCTGAAGGAGATCGCAGGCGACTGATCGCCGCCGACCTGGAACTCGCCGCCCCCATGGTGCCGCTGGATTCCGACGGCGGCGGCATCGCCTTCGCCTTGCCCGCAAACGGTGCCGACAACGCAGCCATCGGCGAGGCGGTCGATCGTCTTCTCGCCGACGGTACGATTGACAACCTGACCCGACGACACCTGCCGGGCTACCTGCCTAGTCCTTGATGAACATATCGCCGGCAATGGCGCAAAAGTATTGGCCCTTACGCGCGAAACGATGGCTGCGGCGCGCGTAGAACAGCCCGTCAACCGGCGCCAGAACGGGCGTGCGGCGGCCACTCTCGGCATCGAGGATATGGGCAAAAGTCTGCCCCTCGCGAACCCGTTCACCGAGATGGCTGTGGTAGATCACCACACCTCCGAGTTCGGCAAACAGGCGGAACAGACTGGCGTTGGAGCGCGGCTCGCAGGCCATCTCGGGCAGCGGACCGGGCGATCCAGCCACCACGCCTCGGCGCTGCAGCCAGTGGAACAGGTTGTCGGCATCGGGCCTGGTGAGGTGATCGTCGACATCGCGCTGGCCACGCAGCTCAACCACAGCCGACGTGCTGCCCGGCGGCACAGGATGATCGGCAAAGCGCGCCTGCATCTCCTTCCAGAAGAGAGCATGGGATGACTTGAAGGTCATCATGCGGTTGCCGCGGTCAATCAGCACGACCTCGACCTGCATCTGGGCCGCAAGATCGCGCGCATCCGGCCAGTTCACATCGGTGACAAGGATATGGAGTAACGCCTCCCAAGCCGAATGAAGATCGAGCACCAGGTCGGCATCATGCGAGAGCCGGAGCAACGTCAGCTTCAGGACGTCGGCCTCGCGCGCATCATTGCGTTCGGCAATCGCTGACCCCAACGCAGCGCGGACCAGCGCGACATTGGTCTCACCGTCGTCAGTGAGCTGTCCGGCGACCGCCTCAGCCACGGTGTCTATCAGGTTCGGAAAGCCGCGGTTGTAGTTGCGGTTGGTGTCGAGGTCGTATCGTCCCTGCGCTTCCATCATGATCTGCTGGGAAAGCCCGATCGGGTTGGCGAAGGGCACAACGACAATCTCGCCCGTCACCTGGCCGGCAGCGTCAGCCTCTTCAAGACGCGCGATCAGGTGTTCCAGAACAACGATACCCGGCAGTTCCTGCGCATGCAGCGCAGCATGAAGATAGGCCTTGGGCCGAGCTCCCGCTGTACCGAACCGGTGCACCGGCAGGCAGCGGCGTGTCCCGAGGCTGGCGGCGGGCAGATCGAGATGTTCGATGGTGTGGGTCACGGCCGCCTCAGTAGTCGATCACGGGCAGGTCGTTGGGCGGCAGCTCGTCATGGCCCGAGACCACTGCGAAGGACTGGCCCGGCCGCACAAGACGGCTCATCGAGCGACCATAGAGCACGCCCGTCGCACGGCTCCTGACCGGGGTGCGTGCTGTCTCGAAATCAGGCTCGGCCGGATCGACGATGTCGGCCACGACCGCACCAGCCTCGACGTGGTCACCGACATCGAGGTGATAGGACAGGACACCGGCACAGGGTGCCACGAGGTTGTCAGAACCACTGAGCGGCGTCGGTTCGCAGGGCAGCACCGGAGGATCGCCGGGATCGCCGGCGACAATGCCATGGCGCTGCAGAAAGCGCCACAGGCCCATGGCGTCCTCAAGTGCGAGATCATCGCCGACATCGTTCTGACCGCGCAGCTCGAGCGTCGTGGTGAACGGTGGTTCGGCGATCGGCCAGTACGGAAACCGCTTGCGCAACCGGTGCCACACCGTAGTCGGTGCGATGTCGAAGTTGGTCCCGCTGTCGGTCGGGAAGAGCAGAACGGTCTCGCACTTCAGTTCGGCGGCGAGATCGCCGTATTGCGCCCAGTGGTTCTCGGGGAAGTAGATGTACTGGATCGCCTCGCCGTGGCAGTGCAGATCGAAGACGAAGTCGCAGTCGGCCGAGAGCAGCATCAGCGCCTTGCGCAGGGTATTGGCCTCGCCCGGCGCTTCCCATTCCTCAATCGCGACACGATAGGCCCAGTGGATCAGATGTGCGTTCTCGACCTCGTCATCACCAAGGCGGTCAACCACTTTGTCGCCCACGGTTCCGCTGAGGTCCGGGTACCAACGATTGAAGTTGCCGTCGCCGTCGAGGTCGTAGCGCCCCAGGTGGTAACCCATGATGCGGTTCGAGAGCCCGACCGGGTTGGCATAGGGCACGACGACGATGTCACCCTCGATCTGGTTCGCAGCGTCAGCGTCCCGGAGCCAGCCTAACATGCGGTTCAGGATCAGCGTGCCCGGAAGCTCGTCGGCATGCAGGGCGGCGTGAAAGTAGAGCTTGGGGCGGGCTTCCGGGTTGCCGAAGCGATGCACGGTAAGGAACCGCTCGGTTCCGGGGCCGGGCACCATAAGGGGGACGGTTTCGACCCTGTGTACCATGGTGTTCCTTGACGTTTGCTCAAGCACGGCTTCCGGAGAAGCATGTCGCTTGTCGGCGACCCTTCCAGTAGTGTCAAGCCATGCACCCCGGGATACACGGGCGTCTTGATGTCTTGGACCCGTGTCAGAGAACGAGCCACTGCCATGACCATCACCACAGCCCTCGACCAGCTTCTCCACGACCTGCGCAGAAATGCGGATCACCCTTTCGAGCAATCGCGGACCGCACCGCCGGGCATCGACACGTCGGAGGAATTCCTGGCTCGCGAGCAGTCGGACGGCTGGATCTGCGTGACGCCGGACCCCGACATCGAACGCCCGTCACTGCCCAACATCGAGTCCTGGTACGCACGCCTGCAGGAACGCGAGGCCTACCGCAGCACGGTGATGACGGACTACTCCAGCCTCAAGGACACGCTGATCCCCGGACAGGGTTACTGATCAGGCGTTCGCCGTCTCCCAGAACCGCACCGGCTCACCGAAAGGTTCAGACGCCAGTTCGCCGTCGCGCATGGCCGTCCGGCCACGAATGATCGTGGCCATGGGCCAGCCGGTGATCTCCATGCCGTCGAATGGAGTCCAGCCGCACTTGGCCTCCTGTTCATCGTTCGTGATGGTGTGCTTCGCTTTCAGATCGACCAGCGTAAAGTCGGCGTCGTAACCGACCGCGATGCGGCCCTTGCCGCGAATGTTGTAGATGCGCTGCGGGCCGTAACACATCAGGTCGACGAGGCGTTCCAGAGTCAGCCGGCCTTTGGCAACGTGATTGAGCATCAATGGCAGGATGGTCTGCACACCGGGCATGCCGCTGGAGCTTGCCGGATAGGTTTGCTGCTTATCCTCGTGGGTATGGGGCGCATGGTCGGACCCTAATACGTCGACGATGCCCTGCGTGATGCCCGACCATAGCCCGGCCTGATGCTCGGCGTCGCGGATGGGGGGGTTCATCTGGACGTAGCTGCCGAGGCGCTCGTAGCAATCCGGCGCAGTCAGCGTCAGGTGCTGCGGCAGGCATTCGACCGTGGCGATATCCTTGGCCGAGGCCAGGAATGCGATCTCCTGCGCGGTGGTGATGTGGAGCACGTGAACCGGTCGGTTCGCGGCCCGCGCGAGGCTGACGATACGCCGCGTGGCGCGCAGAGCGGTCTCAACATCGCGCCACACGGGATGGGCGCGGGCATGGCCTTCTTCCTCGGCCAGATGCTTGCGCTCGATCAGGCGGGGCTCATCCTCGGCGTGGATCGCCATGCGCCGGCGTCCGGAAGCCAGCACCGAGGCGATCGCGGTGTCCTCGTCGACCAGCAGGCCACCGGTCGAACTGCCCATGAAGAGCTTCACGCCGCAACAGCCGGGCATCATTTCAAGGTCTGCCAGGACGTCGTGATTGTCCCGTCCGGCCCCGGCGAAGAAGGCATGGTCGCACCACATGCCCCTGGCGCGCGTGAGCTTGTCATTCAGGGCGTCGGCGTTGGTCGTCGGCGGCTTCGTGTTGGGCATCTCGAAGACCGCCACGATGCCCCCGGCCACCGCCGCCCGGGAGCCGTGCGCGAGATCTTCCTTGTGTTCGTTGCCGGGTTCGCGGAAGTGGACCTGGGTATCGATAACACCCGGCAAAACGGTCAGCCCCTTGGCGTCGATGACCTCGTCTGCGGAGGCCTGGGCCAGGTCTCCGATCGCCGTGATGCAGCCGTCGCGCACCCCGACGAATGTCTGGACCCGGCCTGCGGGCATCATGATCTCGCCACCGCGAATCACGAGATCAAAGGTCTCCGGCATCACTGTCTCCCGTCGCTCAGTCAATCAGCCCAACCTAGTGCAGTTGGCGTCGTGAGCGAAAGAACAACCGGTGCCGGGTTCGGTGAAACCGTCACGATCACGTTTCCGGGAGGCGGTGAATGGCATCATTTCGCACCCTGCTAGCATCTCTTCATGAGCGCGATGTACCCCCCCCCACCCGGAAGGCCGTCGGCGGGAAAGGCTACCTGGGCTTGGCGAGTAGCCATCAGCTGATCGACGAACTTGCCCGGACGGCCTCGAAGGTGCCGAGATTCCGTTCATCCTCCGTATCGTACGGATCTGGGACTTTTTCGACGCCTTCTACTTCGACCGGCCCTACACATGGAGGCGATCGGCGGAGGATGCGATCCTCCTGATGACGGAGAGAAAGTCCTGCTTCGAGCCCGAAGCGTTCGAGGTCCTCACATCCAACCTGGGATCGATCCACCGGATCACGGGGCTGGCGGCCTCAGGCTATGATCCACTTGCATGGCTGACCTCAGGGAAGTGCGTTTGTCATGGTGCACCCGCGGTTGCACATCTGCTGCATCGCAACTCTTTCTCGGAATTGACGCCATGCACACGAAAACGACCCCCCTTTACGGAGTTATCCAGGCCATGACCTCGGCCACATTCGAGAAGCATTGCCAGCAGATCGAACATCAGGACATGCGTGCAAGCCAGCGCGGTTTCAACCCGCTTCGGATGCTTCGCGCACGCCGCTGACCGGTTCATCCCAACGGATGCAGTTTCGGCCCGCATCCCTGGCCTGATAGAGCATCGCGTCGGCACGGCGCAGGACATCATCGAGGGTCTCTCCCTTGCGATACATGGTCATGCCAACGCTTACCGTGACACGCTACAGATTTGCCGAAGCCTGGGGCTGTCCAGAAGGCGCCCCCTGATGCGCACGGTCGCCATGTGTTTGGATGTCGGTCGCCAGCAGACTCGTCAGTGTTCGCCGCAACGCCGGCAATCGCAACTGCGCGCCATCACAGTTCGGTTGGCGCGTCCAACAGATCCGGACTGTCGGAAATCACGGAATCCACGCCGAGATCGAGCAGCCGTTCCGCTTCATCGGACTCGTTGATCGTATAGACCGCGAGCTGAAGACCCCGCCGTTTCGCCTTGCCGACCAGACGAGGCGTCACCAGGGATGGGTCGACATGGACTGATTGGCAGCGCAACAGGCGGGCATGCCAGGTCCAGAAGCGGCGCGGGGTCTCATTCATCAGGAGTCCCAGGGCAAAGCGCCCGCCCGCCGAGCGTGCGTGATAGAGGCAACGCAACGAGAAGCTGGTGATCAGAGGCATCGGCCGGTCAGAGGGCCACCGCTCCCTGACGACAGCAGCGACAGCGACAGCGGTGGCTCGACGCGCACCGGCATCGTCCTTGATTTCGATATTGGGTGTCAGCCCGAAAGCCAGACAGGCATCGAGAGTCTGGGCCAGCGTCGGGATCCGCTCGTCCGACCAGTAGGGATCGAACCAGCTTCCGGCATCGGCATGCATCAGTTCGGAAGAGTGCACCTCGTCGATGTTCCGGTTCATGCCGACGGTGCGCGCAAGGTTCCTGTCGTGGATAACGACCGGCACGTCGTCCCGCGCCAGATGCACGTCGAACTCGACCCAGCTCGCACCGAGTTCCGCCGCCTTGGCGAAGCTGCCCAGTATGTTTTCCGGAGCGTAGGCCGCAGCACCGCGGTGGCCGATGACACGGGGCAACTTGATCATCGGATCAGACCATCAGAACCATTGAGCACATAGCCGTTGCCGTCCTTCACCGCGGTCGCCTCAATGACGTCGACATCGCTGCCTGCACAGAACTCCGTGATGGCGTAACCGACCCGCATGGCCTCGTTCAGCATCGGCCGGACATAGCGCTGCATCCGGTGCTCGTTCGCCATGTGCATGGAGGAACGGCGAGAGATCGGCGTAGCAACCCACATGCCGTTCGTGGTGCGGCCCACGGCTTCCTGGATCACCGTGATCTCGAGCTTCGAGAGGTCTGTACCGCTGCCCTCTTCGGGGATCGACGGGAAGTAGAGGCCTATATCCTTGGTCGCCGCAAAGATCGCGTCGCAGGTTTCCTGACGGATGAAGCCGTCGTTCATCCCGGCCTCGACCTCCCGGGGATCAACTTGATCTTCGACAAACCTGCGCATCGTCGCCTGCCAGTCGCGGTCGCTTTGGGGCAAGGAGCAGGGCATGATGCTGGAGTTCTCGCTGCAGGATTTGCGTGCGGCGGCGCTACTCTGAGCCGATGTGAGACGGGCGTGCAAGGCGAAGATGACCCGAAACGTCGGGCCGAGCGGCGATGTTCGTGTAAACCCTCAGACATTCCGATTGCGTGCCCGAATCAACCTTTAGTCGGTGCCCCGCTTCTTCCAACCGGACGCTCTCCATGACCGAACATCGCCTGACGCCGCTGTTGCGGCCCCGTTCCATTGCCATCGTCGGTGCCTCGCTGCGCGAGGGCAGCGCCGGTCACGGCATGCTGGCCGGCCTGCTCAACGCTGGCTTCGACGGCGATCTCTATCCCGTCAACCCACGCTACGACGAGATCCGGGGTCTGACCTGTTACAGCACGTTGAAGGACATTCCCGGTCCCGTTGACCTCGCGGTTCTGGGCGTCAACAGCCACTACCTGGAACAGCAACTCGACGATGCGCTCGCGACACACGCGCGCTCGGCAGCGATCTTCGACACCTGTTATCTCGACAGCGAAACCGCAGACATCCCGCGGATAGCGTTCGTTCCGTTCCTGCTATACAGATGATGCCGGTTCCCCTGCGCATGCTGTCGTGTGAGCGCGATTGACGTGTGGCAAGCGCGCACTCAATGCCGTGCTACAGGACCAGAGCGCTAGTCGTCGTCGCGCAGCAGCCGCAGGTAGGTATCGTAGCGCACCGCTGCGATCTCCCCGTTCTCGACAGCCGCACAGACCCCGCAGCCGGGTTCGTGATCGTGCGTGCAGTCGCGGAAACGGCAGAATTCGGACCGTTCCGCAAACTCCGGGAAGAGAACGCCCAGTTCATCGACGGGAATACCCGACAACGACAACGAGCGGATGCCGGGCGTGTCGATGATCGCCGTGGTGGCGTCGAGCCGATAGAGCGACGACCGAGAGGTCGTGTGGCGCCCCTGGCCCCGCTTGCCACCAACCTCACCCACAGCGGCAAGCTCATCGGCATGCAGCGCGTTGACGAGGGATGATTTTCCGACTCCGCTATGACCGGTGAAGATCACCGACTTGCCGGCGATCAGGCCGCGCAAACCGTCGAGACCGTCACCCGTCCTGGCCGAGACTTTCACGATCTCCAGGCCAAGGTCCCGGTAGATCGAGAGATCCGGTGCCTTGATCCCGAGATCCGCCTTGTTGAGCGCGACCGCGACACGAATGCCGCCCCGCTGGGCCAGCACCATGTAGCGGTCGATAAAGCGCGGGTGGAACGGCGGCCGGGCAAGCGCCGCGACGACCACGGCAAGATCGATGTTGGCGGCCAACACATGCTCCTTGTCGCCGTCGCGCGAACGGCGGCTGTGATCGCGCCTGAACCGGGCGAAGATCGTCGCGCGCGGCAGGACGGCGGTGACCATCGGCGGATCATCGGGCTGATCGGGCGGCGCAATGGCGACGTGGTCGCCAACCACGGGATAGGGGTCCATATCCGCGGCGGGCGCACAGCGGACGGCCTCCCCGTCGATCTCCACGGTCACACGAATGCCGTGCACCTCGATGACTGTTGGCACGGCGGTCACGGCCGGAAGCTCCGGGGCCGACCATGGAGCAAGATGAAGCTCGTGAAGTTCGCCAATCCGACGAAGCCGAAGACCCCGGCGAAGACAATCGGTCCGTCGCCGCCCGGCAGGCCGACGGCCAAACCCGCGCCACCCCAACCGCTGAACTGGAGGAATCCCGACATGGCGGACGCCAGGCCTGTCTGATTGGGATAGCGGTTGATGGCTGCGGCCATCGCATTGGGCACCGGAAGACCCATGCCGATGAAAAAGACCCAGAGCGGCATCAGGATCGTGATGGTCGACACGACACCGGTCAGCGCCGCCATCAGGATGATCAGGCGGGTCGAGGTCAAGCCTCCTCATCCTTCGTGTCATCCCGGCCGACCGAAGGGAGAGCCGGGACCCATACCTGAGCCAGCCATCGCGGAACGACCTTCCCGCGAGGCTCAGGCATGGGCCCCGGATCAGCGGCCCTGCGGGCCTTGTCCGGAATAACGGTCTTTGTCTTGAGCCGCGGCAAGCTCACCGCGTCAGCGGTTTGTACTTGATGCGGTGGGGCTGGTCGGCCTCGGCACCCAGGCGGCGCTTGCGGTCTTCCTCGTAGGCCTCGTAGTTGCCCTGGAACCACTCGACGTGACTGTCACCCTCGAACGCCAGGATGTGCGTCGCCACACGATCGAGGAACCAGCGATCATGGCTGATGACCAGGGCGCAGCCGGCGAACTCGACCAGTGCATCCTCGAGTGCACGAAGTGTGTCGACATCAAGGTCGTTCGAGGGCTCGTCGAGCAGCAGCACGTTCGCGCCCGATTTCAGCATCTTGGCGAGGTGAACGCGGTTACGCTCACCGCCCGAAAGCTGGCCGACCTTCTGCTGCTGGTCCGCGCCACGGAAGCCAAAGGCGCCGACATAGGCACGGGACGGCACCTCGCGCTTGCCCAGCATCACGACATCCAGCCCGCCGGAGATATCCTCCCAGACAGTCTTGTCCGAATCGAGGTTCTCGCGGCTCTGGTCGATGTAGCCCAGCACGACGGAGTCGCCGATCTTGAGGCTGCCGCTGGTTGGCTCCTCGAGGCCGGTCAGCATCCTGAAGAGGGTCGATTTGCCCGCACCATTGGGGCCGACAATGCCGACGATGCCGGCCTGGGGGATCCTGATCTCAAGATCGGCGATCAGCAGGCGGTCGCCGAACGCCTTCTGCAGGTGATTGGCCTCGATGACGAGATCGCCCAGGCGCGGGCCCGCAGGAATGACGATGCGGCCCTTGGCCGGTCCTTCCTTGCGCTGCTCGGCCTCGGCCAGCAGGTTGTCGTAGGCGGCCAGACGTGCCTTGCCCTTGGCCTGGCGGGCACGTGGCGATTCACGCACCCATTCGAGCTCCTTCTGGAGCGCGCGCTGGCGGGCGGCCTCCTCGCGGCCCTCCTGGGAGAGCCGCTTCTGCTTCTGCTCAAGCCAGCCCGAGTAGTTGCCCTCGTAGGGGATGCCCTGTCCGCGGTCGAGCTCCAGAATCCAGCCCGCCACGTTGTCGAGGAAGTAGCGATCATGGGTGATCGCCACGACCGTGCCCTCGTACTCCTCGAGATGGCGTTCCAGCCAGGCGACGCTCTCGGCGTCGAGATGGTTGGTCGGCTCGTCGAGCAGAAGGAGATCGGGCTTCTGCAGCAGCAGGCGGCAAAGCGCGACGCGACGCTTCTCACCGCCGGAGAGATGCTCGACCGGGGAGTCCGATGGCGGCAGGCGCAGCGCGTCCATGGCAATCTCCAGCGTGCGCTCGAGATCCCAGCCGTTCACGGCGTCGATCTTCTCCTGCAGCTCGCCCTGCTCCTCGATCAGGGCGTTCATCTCGTCGTCATCCATCGGCTCGGCGAACCTGGCCGAGACCTGGCTGAAACGGTCGAGCAGCGCCTTGGTGTCGGCCATCGCCATCATGACGTTGCCCATGACGTCCTTGGTGTTGTCGAGCTCGGGCTCCTGCGGCAGATAGCCGACCTTCGCGCCCTCGGCCGCCCAGGCCTCGCCGTTAAACTCGGTCTCGACGCCCGCCATGATCTTCATGAGCGTCGACTTGCCCGCACCGTTGGGGCCGAGCACGCCGATCTTCGCGCCGGGAAAGAAGCTCAGCCAGATGTCCTTCAGGACCTCGCGCCCGCCGGGATAGGTCTTGTTCAGACCCTTCATGACATAGACGTACTGATAGGAGGCCAAGGCCCGCTCTCCGTCGTTCGATGCTGTGGAATGTCCCGCGCCTTGTAGCCCGGCGCGCCAGGGGCGGCAATCTCAGTAGGCCGCGAAACGGCAAACCTGAGTCACATTCCGCACTCACGCTCCCGGATCAAAGGTTCTGCCCGCCGTCCACGGCGATGACCTGACCCGTCACCCGGCTTGCGGCATCCGACAGAAGGAAGGCTGCAACCGTGGCGACCTCCTCGGGACGGAGGACATCGGGACGATTTCGGGCGCTGCAAAAAAACAGCTTGACGTCTTGCGCCTTGATCGAATATGAGTAGGCTAAGTCCTGAGGGAACCCCGACGAACTGGGAGAAATCGACCATGAACAAACTGTCAAGCGTTGTTGCAGCTGTGCTCCTGATTGCAGGGGTTGCCCCCGGAGCTTCAGGCCAGCAGGGACCCGAACCCCTTGTAGTGCCGCACTATGCAGGTTTTCGAAATGCAACGATCCAGACGAGCACATATAACAAACAAGCCAGCAAGCTTGCTTCGATAAGTAATGCTGTCTTTCTGGGCCCTGCTCTTTCCAACCCGTCTTCCCTCCGGAGCGCTGGGAAAGGCCTCCTGACGGGATATTTGAGGACTGAGTTCTATGGCTCATCAAGAATCATGGGCCGTCTTGCAGTCACCGCCGATTTCAGTGACGGTAGGGTCAAGACATTTGCAAGCAATTTTCGTCGGTTTGACACTGCCGACGATCCGAGCCCGAGCGGTGGCTGGAATAGCCGTGGCAGGGTTTTGGGGACTCTTTCCGGTAGCGGAACGATCACCACAACAGCATTTGCAAGCACTCTGGATGGCAGGATCAATGACGGTGTCAATGGTGACATAGACGTCGATGCCGATATGCAGGGCGAGGTTTTTGCTGGCCGTGGGAAGAAGTTGACGGTATACGGCACTAGTATTACAGGGACCTATACGATTGCGGCCTCGAACAACCTTCGAGGCAGCGGAACAGCATCAAGCCGCCAAACCGTCACCATCACCGACCCAGGTAGCACTACACCGACAGATATCAATGGTGATTTTTACCTCAGCGATGACAAAAACGGTCAAAGAATCGCTCTTCGCCTGAACCCGGGGGGTAGCGGTGTAACAATCAGACCGCTCAGACATCTCCGGGAAACCGATAATATGAACTTTATCGCTGCAGCTGCCGAAACCGGCCTTCTCGAAGCCCCGGATTCTCTCCCGGCGGGGAGCGGCACCTTGTCGGGATATGTCCGGGCTGACAATCTTTACAACAATCGTCGTCTCATCGGCAGTCTCACAATCAATGCCGATTTCGATGCCGGTACGGTCAGCGCACGGGCCCAGGATTTCTCAGACT
>JACONG010000003.1 GCA_014323865.1 Rhodospirillales bacterium
TGTCGAAGGAGAAGTTTGAGCGTAGGAAGCCGCATGCGAACATTGGCACGATTGGCCATGTTGACCACGGCAAGACGACGCTGACGGCGGCGATTACGAAGGTTCTCGCGACGACGGGCGGCGCGACGTTCACGGACTACGCGTCGATCGACAAGGCTCCTGAGGAGAAGGAGCGTGGTATCACGATCAACACGGCGCACGTGGAGTACGAGACCGAGGGTCGGCACTACGCGCACGTTGATTGCCCTGGCCATGCGGACTACGTGAAGAACATGATCACGGGTGCTGCGCAGATGGACGGGGCGATCCTTGTTGTTAACGCCGCCGATGGCCCGATGCCGCAGACGCGTGAGCACATTCTTCTGGCGCGCCAGGTTGGGGTTCCTGCGATTGTTGTTTACATGAACAAGGTCGACCAGGTTGACGACGAGGAGCTTCTGGAGCTTGTCGAGCTTGAGGTTCGCGAGCTTTTGTCGTCGTACGACTTTCCGGGCGATGAGATCCCTGTTGTGAAGGGTTCGGCTCTTGCGGCGATGGAGGATCGCGATCCTGAGATCGGTGCGAACACGATCCTTGAACTGATGGCCGCGGTCGACAGTTACATCCCGACGCCTGAGCGTGCGATCGACCGTCCTTTCCTGATGCCGATTGAGGACGTGTTCTCGATTTCGGGCCGCGGCACGGTTGTGACGGGCCGTGTTGAGCGTGGCGTGGTCACGACGGGCGACGAGGTTGAGATCGTGGGCATCAAGGACACGACGAAGACGGTGTGCACGGGCGTCGAGATGTTCCGCAAGCTGCTTGACCGTGGTGAGGCGGGCGACAACATTGGTGCTCTGCTTCGTGGCACGAAGCGTGAGGAGGTCGAGCGCGGCCAGGTTCTGGCGCAGCCTGCCACGATCACGCCGCACACGAAGTTCAAGGCCGAGACGTATGTCCTGACGAAGGACGAGGGTGGTCGTCACACGCCGTTCTTCACGAACTATCGTCCGCAGTTCTACTTCCGTACGACGGATGTGACGGGCCACGTGCTGCTGCCGGACGGCGTCGAGATGGTGATGCCGGGCGACAACATCACGATGAACGTCGAACTGATCGCGCCGATCGCGATGGACGAGGGCCTGCGCTTTGCCATCCGCGAAGGCGGACGCACCGTCGGTGCCGGCGTCGTCGCACAAATCATCGAGTAGGAGGGGGATTCAATAGGAGTGTAGCTCAACTGGTAGAGCACCGGTCTCCAAAACCGGGGGCTGCGGGTTCGAGTCCTGCCACTCCTGCCATTTTGAATTGAGGTCGAAAGCGGGGCTCCGTGCCCCGCCGACCCGAACGAGGCATTGAGGCTGTTATGGCGAAGTCATCGCCCGCAGAATACGTCCGGCAGGTCCGCCTTGAGGCGATCAAGAAGGTTACCTGGCCGACGCCGAAGGAAGCCGGGGTCACGGCGCTCACGGTGTTCGCGATGATTGTTCTGGTGGCGATCTTCTTATGGATCGTCGACCAGATTTTCTCGTTCGGCATTCAGTTTATTCTCGGATTTGGCGGATAAGCGCACATGGCGCAACGTTGGTACATCGTTCACTGCTACTCCGGCTTCGAGAAGAAGGTAGCGCAGTCGGTCATGGAGCAGGCAGAGAACCAGGGTATGGGCGACATGTTCGAGAACGTGCTCGTGCCGTCCGAAGAGGTCGTCGAGATGCGAGCCGGCAAGAAGGTGTCGTCGGAGCGCAAGTTCTTCCCCGGCTATGTGCTGGTGAGGATGGAGATGACGAACCAGACTTGGCATCTGGTCCGCAACACGCCGAAGGTCACTGGGTTCCTCGGTTCGGGCGACAAGCCCATGCCGATCCCCGACTACGAGGCCGAACGCGTGATGAGCCAGGTGCAGGAGGGTGTGGAGCGGCCCAGGCCGTCGATTACCTTCGAGATCGGCGAGACTGTGCGGGTGGCCGACGGGCCGTTCACGTCGTTCAACGGCACGGTCCAGGAAGTCGACGACGAACGCGCCCGCCTGAAGGTGGCGGTGTCAATCTTCGGTCGCGCCACGCCGGTCGAGCTTGAGTACACCCAGGTCGAGAAGACTTGAGTTGAGAGTTAGAGATCGGATTGCGGCGCTGGCAAGGCGACGGGGTCCCAACAAGGACATCGAGAGATGGCAAAGAAGATTGCTGGATACATAAAGCTGACAGTGCCCGCGGGCGCAGCGAATCCTTCGCCGCCGATCGGGCCTGCGCTTGGTCAGCGTGGCCTCAACATCATGGAGTTCTGCAAGGCGTTCAACGCCTCGACCCAGAACTTCGACCAAGGCACGCCGATCCCGACCGTGATCACGGCCTATGCGGATCGCACATTCACCTTCGAGACCAAGACGCCGCCTGCCGCCTGGTTCATCCGGAAGGCCGCAAATCTGCAGAAGGGCGGATCGACCCCGGGCCGAGACGTCGCTGGCTCGATCAGCATGAAACAGGTCTTTGAGATCGCCGAGAGCAAGATGCCCGATCTGAATGCCAACGATATCGATGCCGCATCGAAGATCATCGCCGGAACAGCGCGCTCAATGGGCGTCGAGGTAACGGAGTAAAGACCATGGCCAAGACCGGAAAGCGCCTGACCAACGCCTACGAGGCGATCGACCGCGAGAAGGATTACCCGCTTGACGAGGCTGTTTCGGCGGTCAAGGAGCGTGCGACCGCGAAGTTCGACGAGACCGTTGAGATTGTGCTCAACCTGAACGTTGATCCGCGTCACGCCGACCAAATGGTGCGCGGCGTCGTTAGCCTTCCGCACGGCACGGGCCGTTCGGTTCGCGTCGCGGTGTTCGCCAAGGACGCCAAGGCCGATGAGGCTCGCGATGCTGGTGCCGATCTCGTCGGCGCCGATGAACTCGCCGATCAGATCCAGAAGGGTGAGATTGAGTTCGACCGCTGCATCGCTACGCCGGACATGATGCCGGTGGTTGGCCGTCTCGGTAAGATCCTCGGCCCGCGAGGCCTGATGCCGAACCCGAAACTCGGCACGGTGACGCCCGACGTGGCCGGTGCCGTGAACGCCGCCAAGGCCGGCCAGGTCGAATATCGCGTCGAGAAGGCGGGCATCATTCATGCCGGCGTCGGCAAGTCGAGCTTTAGCGAAGACCAGATCGCCGAGAACGTGCGTGCGCTGGTCGATGCGGTGGTCAAGGCCAAGCCGTCCGCGGTGAAAGGAACCTACATGAAGCGCGCAACACTGAGCTCTACCATGGGGCCGGGCGTTCGTGTCGATACGCAGAGCTTCGTGGCCGCTTAGGCGGCTGCAAGCGGTCGGTTTCGGCCGGCCGGCGGTGTGTTTCGGCGCATCGCACCCCACTGTCCGAGATTGCCGGTGTCTTGCGGGACCTAAGGGACACCACCGCCGGCATGAGACGGGAGGAGAGCTTGACCCCTGAGGCTTCGTGCCGAAGGGGAGGGCCGGTCTTCCGGGGCAGGGTTTTATCGTCCGGACCATGATGGGCCGGACAAGTGCTGAACCGGATCTTTGGGGATGGTCCCCATCGTTCCGATTTGACGGAGGACATCCGTGGAACGGTCCAGGAAGGAAGAGATCGTCGACGTCCTGCATGGCGCGTTTAGCGACGCGGGCATTGTAGTCGTGACGCATCATAACGGTCTCACCGTTGCCGAGGCGACCGCTCTGCGCCGTGCGATGCGCGACGTGGGCGCGAACTTCAAGGTAACAAAGAACCGTTTGGCGCTGCGTGCGCTTGATGGAACTCCCTACGAGGGATTGCGAGACCTCTTCACGGGGCCGACCGCGGTCGCTACCTCGGATGATCCGGTTGCCGCCGCCAAGGCCACGATCGATTACGCCAAGAAGAACGAAAAGCTTGTCGTACTCGGGGGTGCCATGGGCGACACGGTGCTGGATGCCGATGGTGTCAAGCAGCTTGCCTCTCTGCCGTCGCTCGACGAACTGAGGGCCAAGATCCTGGGCATGATCCAGACCCCGGCGACGAAGGTTGCCGGCGTCCTTCAGGCTCCCGCAGGTCAGCTCGCACGTGTCTTCTCGGCCTATGCCGTGTCGTGCGCCGAGAACAACTGATCCGGTTCAGACACGAAACACGAAACCTAACGACTCTGGAGTTAACGAATTATGGCTGATCTCGAGAAACTGGTTGATGAACTCTCCTCGCTGACCGTCATTGAGGCCGCTGAGCTCTCGAAGATGCTTGAGGAGAAGTGGGGCGTCAGCGCCGCCGCACCTGTCGCGGTTGCCGCTGCCCCGGGTGCTGCTGGCGGTGATGTCGGCGGAGCCGAAGAAGAGAAGACCGAGTTCGACGTCATCCTCGCTGGCTTTGGCGACAAGAAGATCAACGTCATCAAGGAGGTACGCGGCATCACCGGTCTTGGCCTGAAGGAGGCCAAGGAGCTGGTCGAAGGCGCCCCCAAGCCCGTCAAGGAAGGCGTCAACAAGGACGAAGCCGAGGAAATCAAGAAGAAACTTCAGGAAGCCGGCGCGACCGTGGAGGTCAAGTAACGTGCTGTCTCCGCTGCGCCCTTCCGAGGCACGGCGGTATGACGCATGGAAGTTAAGGGCGCAGTCGCTGATGCCGGACGTCAAGTCGGGTGTCAGCGGCGGCGCCATTGGTGTCGGTAGAGTTTCAGGCGCGTTTCCGCGCCCCGCGGCAGCGCGGCAGGCTGCAGCCCCGGGCAGACGCACGGGGCTGTATACGAAGACAGAGAAGGTGGTGGCATGGCCCAGGACATGAACGGACGATTTGAGAGGCGCCGCGATTTCGGTCGCATCACTCCGGTGATTGCGATGCCCAACCTGATCGACGTGCAGCGCGCGTCCTACGATCAGTTCCTTCAGCACGGCATCATCGAAGCCGACCGCGGCGAAGAGGGCCTGCAGGGGGTCTTCAAGTCCGTTTTCCCGATCCGCGACTTCTCGGACCGCGCCGAACTTCATTTCGTGCGCTATCAGTTCGAGGAGCCGAAGTACGACGTTGACGAGTGCCAGCAGCGCGGCATGACCTATGCAGTGCCGCTAAAGGTGACGCTGCAGCTCTGGATTTTCGACGTCGACGAGGAGATCAAGAAGCGCGATGTCCGCGACATCAAGGAGCAGGACGTCTACATGGGCGATATGCCGCTCATGACTGACAAGGGCACGTTCATCGTGAACGGCACCGAGCGTGTGATCGTCTCGCAGATGCACCGCTCGCCAGGCGTTTTCTTCGATCACGACAAGGGCAAGACCCACTCGTCGGGCAAGTTCCTGTTCGCCGCCCGCGTGATCCCCTATCGCGGCTCGTGGCTCGACTTCGAGTTCGATGCCAAGGACATCGTGCACGTCCGTATTGACCGTCGCCGCAAGCTGCCAGCGACGACGATGTTGTATGCGCTCGGCCTGTCGACCGATGAGATCCTCAAGAAGTTCTACGACAACGTCGTCTACACGAAGGCCGACGGCGGCTGGCGCGTGCCGTTCGACACGAGCCGGGCGCTCGGCACCAAGCTTGCCAGCGACCTGATCAACGCCAAGGACGGTAAGGTTGCTGCCAAGGCCGGCACCAAGCTGACCCGCCTGCAGTTGCGCAAGTTGGAAGAGGCCGGGCTCGAAGAGGAGCTCGTACAGGACGACGTCCTGTTTGGTCGTTATATGGCTGACGACTTCATCGACGTGGAAACCGGCCTGGTCATCGCCGAAGCAGGCGACGAGATCGACGAGGATCTGCTGGCGAAGCTGGCCGAGGCCAGCATCGACAAGCTGCCCACGCTCGACATCGACCACGTCAACGTCGGGCCTTACATTCGCAACACGCTGGCGGTCGACAAGAGCTCGAACCACGAAGATCCGAGATTTGAGGCTCTGTGCGAGATCTACCGCGTCATGCGCCCCGGCGAGCCGCCGACAATCGAGACCGCCGAGACTCTCTTCAAGGGGCTCTTCTTCGACGCCGAGCGTTACGATCTCTCGGCCGTCGGCCGCGTGAAGATGAACGCACGTCTGGGCCTTGACCACGACGAGGCGCTCCACGTGCTGACGCACGACGACATCCTGGAGTGCCTGAAGACCCTGGTCGAGCTCAAGGACGGCAGGGACGACATCGACGATATCGATCACCTCGGCAACCGCCGTGTGCGGTCGGTCGGCGAGCTGCTCGAGAACCAGTATCGTATGGGCCTCCTGCGCATGGAGCGGGCGATCCGCGAGCGCATGAGTCAGGTCGAGCTCGACAGCGTCATGCCGCACGATCTGATCAACGCGAAGCCCGCGGCTGCCGCGGTATCCGAGTTCTTCGGCTCGTCGCAGCTCTCGCAGTTCATGGACCAGACCAATCCGCTCTCTGAGGTCACTCACAAGCGGCGCCTGTCGGCGCTTGGCCCGGGCGGCCTGACACGTGAACGTGCCGGCTTCGAGGTGCGCGACGTGCATCCGACGCATTACGGCCGCATCTGCCCGATCGAGACGCCGGAAGGCCCGAACATCGGATTGATCAACAGCCTTGCGACCTTCGCGCGGGTCAACAAGTACGGCTTCATCGAGAGCCCGTACCGCCGCGTTGAGGACGGCAAGGTGACCGGCAACGTCGACTATATGACCGCGATGCAGGAGGGCCGTTACACGATCGCCCAGGCGAACGCGCCGCTCGACAAGGACGGTCAGTTCATTGAGGGCCTGATCTCGTGCCGCCAGAACGGTGAGTTCATCATGGCCCAGCGCGAGGCGGTCGACATGATCGACGTATCGCCCAAGCAGCTCGTCTCGGTCGCTGCAGCACTCATCCCGTTCCTCGAGAACGACGACGCCAACCGCGCGCTCATGGGCTCGAACATGCAGCGTCAGGCCGTACCACTGATCCGCGCCGAGGCGCCGTTGGTCGGCACAGGCATGGAGGCGGTTGTTGCGCGCGACTCCGGCTCGACCATCGTTGCCTGCCGCGGCGGCACGGTCGACCAAGTCGATGCTGAACGTATCGTCGTGCGTGTGAATGACGCCGAGGCCAAGGACTCGCTGGGCGTGGACATCTACACGCTCGCCAAGTTCCAACGTTCCAACCAGAGCACCTGCATCACGCAGCGTCCGCTGGTGAACGTCGGCCAGAAGGTCGCCCGGGGCGATATCTTGGGTGACGGTCCGTCGACCGATCGTGGTGAGCTGGCGCTGGGCCGCAACGTGCTGTGCGCGTTCATGCCTTGGAACGGCTATAACTTCGAAGACTCGATCCTGATCTCCGAGCGTATCGTGAAGGACGATGTGTTCACCTCGATCCACATTGAGGAGTTCGAGGTCATGGCTCGCGACACCAAGCTGGGCCAGGAGGAGATCACGCGCGATATCCCGAATGTCGGTGAAGAGGCACTCAAGAACCTCGATGAGGCGGGCATCGTCTACATCGGTGCCGAGGTCGAGGCCGGCGATATCCTGGTCGGCAAGATCACGCCGAAGGGCGAGAGCCCGATGACACCGGAGGAGAAGCTGCTCCGCGCCATCTTCGGCGAGAAGGCCTCGGATGTGCGCGATACCTCGCTTCGTGTCCCGCCGGGTGTGCAGGGCACGATCGTCGAGGTGCGTGTGTTCTCACGCCGTGGTGTCGACAAAGACGAGCGTGCGTTGGCGATTGAGCGTGAGGAGATCGAGCGGCTCGCCAAGGATCGCGACGACCAGCGTGCGATCATTGATCGCAACATCTACTCCAGCCTGCGCGGCCTGATCGACGGGAAGAAGACCGTGAAGGGTCCGAAGGGCATGAAGGTCGGTGGCAAGGTCGACGACGAAATGCTCGAGCCGCTCTCGCGTGGCCAGTGGTGGCAGATCGTGGTCGACGACGACAAGGTCATGGCCGCGGTCGAGGAGCTCAAGGGCCAGTTCGACAGCGCCACGGCCAAGATCGAGCGCCGCTTCGAGAACAAGGTCGAGAAGCTGCAGACCGGCGACGAGCTGCCCCCGGGCGTGCTCAAGATGGTCAAGGTCTTCGTCGCCGTGAAGCGCAAGCTTCAGGCGGGCGACAAGATGGCCGGCCGCCATGGTAACAAGGGTGTTATCAGCCGCATCGTTCCGGTTGAGGACATGCCTTATCTGGAGGATGGCCAGCCGGTTGACGTCGTGCTCAATCCGCTCGGTGTGCCGAGCCGCATGAACGTCGGTCAGATCTTGGAGACCCATCTGGGTTGGGCGTCGTCGGGCATCGGTAAGAAAGTCGGCCGCATTCTGGACAGCATCCAGAGCGGCATGGCGATCGACGGCGGCAAGCCGTCGAGCGTCGGCGATCTGCGCAAGCTGCTGACGACGACCTATGGGCACTCCGACAAGGACAACGCCATCAAGAGCATGGACGACGCAGATCTGCTGGAGGTCGCAAGCGACCTGCGCGGCGGGGTGCCGGTGGCAACGCCGGTGTTCGACGGTGCGCACGAGCATGACATCGCCGAGCTCCTGGAGCTGGCGGGTCTCTCGCGGACTGGCCAGGAGATCCTGATCGACGGCCGTACTGGCGAGCCTTTCGCCCGTCCGGTCACAGTGGGCTACCTCTATGTCCTTAAGCTGCACCATCTTGTCGACGACAAGATCCATGCACGGTCCATCGGCCCCTACAGTCTGGTCACCCAGCAGCCTCTGGGTGGCAAGGCTCAGTTCGGCGGCCAGCGCTTCGGCGAGATGGAGGTGTGGGCGCTCCAGGCTTATGGCGCGGCCTACACGCTGCAGGAAATGCTTACGGTCAAGTCCGACGACGTCGCCGGGCGAACCCGTGTCTATGAATCGATCGTCAAGGGCGATCACCACTTCGAGGCGGGCATTCCCGAGAGCTTCAACGTTCTCGTCAAGGAAATGCAGGCGCTTGGACTCAACGTCGAACTGGAACAGGTCAGTTGAGTTCCATCGACGTTACGAGTTCGAACGACAACGCTTTGAAGGATAGAGGAGAAACGGCATGAACGAGTTGATGCGCATCTTCGGCCAGGTCACAGGCCCGCAGAGCTTCGACCACATCAAGATCTCGATCGCCAGCCCGGAGAATATCCGGTCGTGGTCGTACGGCGAGGTCAAGAAGCCGGAGACGATCAACTACCGCACCTTCAAGCCGGAGCGGGACGGTCTGTTCTGCGCCCGCATTTTTGGCCCGATCAAGGATTACGAGTGCCTGTGCGGCAAGTACAAGCGCATGAAGTTCAAGGGCATCGTGTGTGAGAAGTGCGGCGTTGAGGTGATTAAGTCGTCCGTGCGCCGCGAGCGCATGGGCCACATCGAGCTCGCCGCGCCGGTCGCCCACATCTGGTTCCTGAAGTCGCTGCCGAGCCGTATCGGCCTGCTGCTCGACATGACGCTCAAGGAGCTGGAGCGTGTGCTCTACTTCGAGCAGTACATCGTGATTGATCCGGGCCTCACGCCACTTGAGGAGAACCAGACCCTTACCGAGGAGGCCTACTACGAGGCCCGCGACGAGTATGGCGATGACGCGTTCACCGCTGGTATCGGTGCCGAGGCCGTGCGCGACATGCTCGCGAAGATCGACCTCAAGGGCGAGCGCGAGTTCCTGCGCGAGGAGTTGGCCGAGACCAACTCGGAAGCCAAGCGCAAGAAGATCGTCAAGCGCCTGAAGCTGATCGAGACCTTCATCGATTCCGGCAACCGTCCGGAGTGGATGATCCTTGAGGTGATCCCGGTCATCCCGCCGGAGCTGCGTCCGCTGGTGCCGCTCGACGGCGGTCGTTTCGCGACCTCGGATCTGAACGACCTCTATCGCCGCGTCATCAACCGCAACAACCGCCTGAAGCGCCTGATTGAGCTTCGTGCGCCCGACATCATCGTGCGCAACGAGAAGCGCATGCTGCAGGAGTCGGTCGATGCGCTGTTCGACAACGGTCGCCGCGGCCGCGTGATCACGGGTGCCAACAAGCGTCCGCTGCGCTCGCTCAGCGACATGCTGAAGGGCAAGCAGGGCCGCTTCCGTCAGAACCTGCTCGGCAAGCGTGTCGACTACTCGGGCCGTTCGGTCATCGTGGTCGGCCCAGAGCTCAAGCTGCACCAGTGCGGCCTGCCGAAGAAGATGGCGCTCGAGCTCTTCAAGCCGTTCATCTATTCGAAGCTCGAAATGTATGGCAAGGCGCCGACCATCAAGGCGGCCAAGCGCCTGGTCGAGAAGGAGCGTCCGGAGGTCTGGGATATCCTCGAAGAGGTCATCCGCGAACATCCGGTGCTGCTGAACCGCGCACCGACGTTGCATCGCCTGGGTATCCAGGCGTTCGAGCCGACCCTGATCGAGGGCAAGGCGATTCAGCTTCATCCGCTGGTCTGCGCGGCGTTCAACGCGGACTTCGACGGTGACCAGATGGCGGTTCACGTGCCGCTGTCGATCGAGAGCCAGCTCGAGGCGCGCGTGCTGATGATGTCGACCAACAACATCCTCAGCCCGGCTAACGGCAAACCAATCATCGTGCCGTCGCAGGATATCGTTCTGGGCCTCTACGACATCTCGCTCGAGATTGAGGGCGAGCCGGGCGAAGGCATGGTGTTCCGCGGCGTGGGCGAGATCGAGCACGCGCTACACGCCGGTGTGCTCTCGATGCATGCCAAGATCCGCTGCCGCTACCACGGCGTCGACGAAGAGGGTGAGTTGAACTCCTGGGTCGTGGATGCGACGCCGGGACGCATGATGCTCTCGCAGCTTCTGCCGAGGCATCCGGCGCTGCCCTTCGATATCATCAATCGGGTGCTCACCAAGCGTGAGATCTCCGAGGTGATTGATGCGGTCTACCGCCACTGCGGTCAGAAGGAGACCGTGCTGTTCTGCGACCGCGTCATGGCGCTGGGCTTCCGCCACGCATGCAATGCCGGAATTTCCTTTGGTAAGGACGACATGGTTATCCCGGCCGCCAAGGAAGAGCTTGTTCGCGAGACGCAGGAATGCGTGCTCGAGTACGAGAAGCAGTACATGGACGGCGTCATCACCCAGGGCGAGAAGTACAACAAGCTCATCGACGCTTGGTCGCAATGTACCGACAGGGTGGCCGATGCGCTGATGACCGGCCTGTCGAGCACTGATGAGATCGACGACGAGACCGGTCGCCGCAAGCGTCTGAACGCCATCTACATGATGGCGCATTCCGGCGCGCGTGGCTCGCCCGCGCAGATCAAGCAGCTCGCCGGCATGCGCGGCCTGATGGCCAAGCCTTCGGGCGAGATCATCGAAACGCCGATCATCTCGAACTTCAAGGAAGGCCTCTCGGTAGGCGAGTACTTCAACTCGACCCACGGCGCACGCAAGGGTCTGGCCGACACCGCGCTGAAGACGGCGAATTCCGGTTACCTGACCCGCCGCTTGGTCGATGTCGCTCAGGATTGCGTCATCATGGATGAGGACTGCGGCACTGAAGAGGGTATTCTCGTCGAGGCCGTGGTGCAGGGTTCCGAGGAGATCGTCTCGCTGGCCGAGCGCGTGCTAGGCCGCTACCTGCTCGACGACATGGTCCACCCGGTGACCGATGAGGTGCTCATTGAGGCCGACACCATGATCGAAGAGCGCCACATGGAGCTCATCGCGAACTCCGGCGTGGAGCGCATGCGGATCCGTTCGGTGCTGACCTGCGAGAGCGAGATCGGCGTGTGCGGACGTTGCTACGGCCGTGACCTCGCGCGTGGCACGACGGTCAACATGGGTGAGGCGGTCGGCGTCATCGCCGCCCAGTCGATCGGCGAGCCGGGCACGCAGCTCACCATGCGGACGTTCCACATAGGTGGTACCGCCCAGCGCGGGGCCGACTCGTCGTCGATCGACACGCCGGCCGAAGGCACGGTGAAGATCGTCAACCCGCAGGTCGTGGACGACAGCGATGGCAACACCATCGTGCTCGCGCGCAACTGTGAGGTGCTGATCGTCGACGCCGCCGGGAAGGAGCGTGCTCGTTACCGCCTGCCGTACGGTGCCCGCCTGTTGGTCACCGATGGCCAGGCGGTGGGACGCGGCGACACCCTGGTGCGTTGGGATCCGTATAATCTGCCGGTCATCGCAGACCGTACGGGTCAGGTTGCTTATCTCGATCTCCTCGAAGGTCTCTCGCTGCGCGAGATCACCGACGAGACGAGCGGTATGTCGAACCAGGTGGTCATCGACTGGCGTCAGCAGCCCCGCGGTGCGGGCCTGCGGCCGCGCATCGCGATCTTCGATGCCGACACGAAGCCCGAGGACGGCGAGCCCGGTTCGGTCTTCGAGCTCAGCGTGGATGCGGTGCTTTCGGTCGAGAACGGCCACGAGGTGAACCCTGGCGACGTCATAGCGCGTATCCCGCGTGACTCGGTGACGAACAGCGACATCACCGGCGGTCTGCCGCGTGTCGCTGAGCTGTTCGAGGCGCGCAAGCCCAAGGATCACCAGATCATCGCGGAGATTGACGGCATCGTGGAGTTTGGCAAGGATTACAAGAACAAGCGCCGTGTGATCGTGAAGCCCGACGGTGACGGTGAGCAGCAGGAGTACCTGCTGCCCAAGGGCAAGCACATCGCGGTCAACGACGGCGACTATGTCCGTCGCGGCGACCCGCTGATCGACGGCAGCCCGGTGTCCCACGACATCCTGCGTGTCATGGGCGTCGAGGCGCTCGCCAACTACCTTGTCGACGAGATTCAGAGCGTCTACCGGCTGCAGGGCGTGCGCATCAACGACAAGCACATTGAGGTCATCTGCCGGCAGATGCTGCAGAAGGTCGAGATAGACAAGCCCGGTGACACCACATTCCTGGTGGGCGAGCAGGTCGACCGCCGTGAGTTCGACGCGGTCAACGACCAGACGGTCGAGGAGGGGCGCGAGCCCGCCACCTCGATCCCGGTTCTGCAGGGCATCACCAAGGCGAGCCTGCAGACCCAGTCGTTCATCTCGGCTGCGTCGTTCCAGGAGACGACCCGTGTCCTCACCGAAGCCTCGGTGGCTGGCAAGATGGACGATCTCATGGGCCTGAAGGAGAACGTCATCGTCGGTCGCCTGATCCCGGCGGGCACGGGCCGTGTGGTCCAGCGCCTGCGCAAGATCGAGGGCCTTGAGGGCGTCATGCCGATCGATGTGGCCGAGGACGAGGCCGCCGTCGATTTGCTGCCTCAGGCCGTCCAGGACGAGGCTCAGATCGCCTGATTTTCCTTCGGGGGTCCGTGACGGAACCGAACCGCCGCGGGCCCCCGAGGAAATCGCCATTTTTGTGGTTTCCGGTGTTGAACTCCATAGAGATGCTGACTATAGTCCTGTTGTGCTGAACTGAGCCGGTTCGTTTGCCGTCAGGTCTGCTGGAAAAAATTAAACAAACGCGAAACGTTCAACCTGGGGCACCTCCCACCCGGAGATCACTTGGTTGAGACGTTAGCGCCGTGTCATGTCAGGTGAGACCCGTTGTATGCCGACTGTTAACCAGCTTATCCGAAAACCGCGAAAGCCGCGCCGCGCGCGCAACAAGGTGCCCGCCTTGGAGGCTTGCCCGCAGAAGCGTGGCGTTTGTACGCGCGTCTATACGATCACTCCGAAGAAGCCGAACTCTGCGCTTCGTAAGGTGGCCCGCGTGCGTCTGACCAACGGCTTTGAAGTGACAAGCTATATACCCGGTGAGGGTCACAATCTGCAGGAACATTCTGTGGTCATGATCCGTGGCGGTCGTGTGAAGGACTTGCCTGGTGTGCGCTATCACGTTGTTCGCGGCACGCTCGACATCCAGGGCGTCTCCAACCGTCGCCAGGGCCGTTCGAAGTACGGTGCCAAGCGACCGAAGTAAGGGACGAGGACGATGTCACGCCGCCGCGCTGCCGAAAAACGCGAGGTTCTGCCCGACGCCCTGCATGGCGACACAGTTCTGACCAAGTTCATCAACAGCCTGATGTACGACGGCAAGAAGGCCGTCGCCGAGGGTATCGTGTACAACGCGCTCGATCGTATCCGTGACAAGACGGGTCAGGATCCGGTCGGGCTGTTCCATCAGGCCCTGGGCAACGTGAAGCCCGCGGTCGAGGTGCGCTCTCGCCGTGTCGGCGGCGCCACCTATCAGGTTCCCGTGGAGGTGCGGACAGATCGTCAGCAGGCGCTGGCGATCCGGTGGCTGATCTCGGCCGCACGCACGCGGTCGGAGACCACCATGGTGGACCGCCTTTCAGGCGAACTCATGGATGCGGTGCACCAGCGTGGTGCCGCCGTGAAAAAACGCGAGGACACACACAGGATGGCAGACGCCAACAAGGCGTTCTCCCACTATCGCTGGTAAGTCTCTCGCGCTGGTAACCCGGGGTCCCCTGAGGCCCCTAGGACGAGCGGATCATGGCACGTACGCACCCGATTGAGCGTTATCGCAACATCGGCATCATGGCCCACATTGATGCTGGTAAGACCACGACGACCGAACGCATCCTGTATTACACGGGCCGATCCCATAAGATCGGAGAGGTCCATGAAGGTACGGCCACCATGGACTGGATGGAGCAGGAGCAGGAGCGCGGCATCACCATCACATCGGCCGCCACCACGGCGAACTGGCGCGACCATCGTGTGAACATCATCGACACGCCAGGCCACGTTGACTTCACCATTGAGGTCGAGCGTAGCCTGCGTGTGCTCGATGGTGCCGTCGCCGTGTTCGATGCGGTATCGGGCGTTGAGCCGCAGTCGGAAACCGTCTGGCGCCAGGCCGACAAATACGGTGTTCCGCGCATGTGCTTCGTCAACAAGATGGACCGCGTCGGTGCCGATTTCTTCCGCTGTGTCGATATGATCGAGGACCGCTTCGGGGTGACCGCTGCGGTTCTCCAGCTTCCTGTTGGTGCGGAAGCTGATTTTCAGGGCGTTGTCGACTTGGTGAAGATGAAGGCCATAGTCTGGCGCGACGACAGTCTGGGCGCGAAGTTCGACGAGATCGACATTCCCGCCATGCTGCAGGATCGGGCCGACGAATACCACATGAAGCTGGTCGAGGTGGCCGTCGAACAGAACGACGATGCCATGGAGGCCTACCTCGAGGGCAACGAGCCTGATGGGGACACTCTGCGCGACTGCATCCGCAAGGGAACGCTGAGCCACGCCTTTGTGCCGGTTCTTCTGGGCACGGCCTTCAAGAATAAGGGTGTGCAGCCGCTGCTCGACGCTGTGGTCGATTTCCTGCCGTCCCCGGTCGACGTTCCGGCCATCACGGGCATCAATACTAGGAGCGAGGAAGAAGAGGCGCGCAAGAGCAGCGACAGCGAGCCGTTCTCGGCGCTGGCCTTCAAGGTCATGGCCGACAAGTACGTCGGTACGCTGACATTTGCGCGTATCTATTCGGGTGTTCTGAAGTCGGGCGATCAGCTGCTCAACACGGTGAAGGACTCGCGTCAGCGCGTTGGCCGCATGCTTCTGATGCATGCCAACAGCCGTGAGGACATCCAGGAGGCCTATGCCGGCGACATCGTCGCGATCGCGGGCCTGAAGTCGACGACGACCGGCGACACCTTGTCGGATACGCAGAAGCCGATCATCCTGGAGCGCATGGAGTTCCCGAGTCCTGTTATTGAGGTCGCGGTGGAGCCCAGGACGAAGGCCGACCACGACAAGATGGGCGTTGCCCTGGGCCGCTTGGCCGAGGAAGATCCCTCGTTCCGCGTCACGACCGACCACGAGTCCGGTCAGACCGTGATCAAGGGCATGGGCGAGCTTCATCTCGACATCATTGTCGACCGCATGAAGCGCGAGTTTGGCGTCGAGGCCAATGTTGGCGCGCCGCAGGTCGCCTACCGTGAGACGATCACGAAGACCTACGATTGCGACTACACCCACAAGAAGCAGACCGGCGGTTCCGGTCAGTTCGCGCGGGTGAAGATCGTGTTCGAGCCGTTGGAGCCGGGCATCGGCTTCGAGTTCGAGAACACGGTGACCGGCGGCAACGTGCCGAAGGAATACATCCCGGCTGTCGAGGCGGGCATCAAGAGCGCTTCGGAGACCGGTGTGATCGCCGGTTTCCCGCTGATCGACTTCAAGGCCACGCTGTACGATGGCGCTTACCACGACGTTGACTCGAGCGCGATGGCCTTCGATATCGCCGCGCGTTCCGCGTTCCGCGAGGGCATCGCCAAGGCCGGACCCCTGCTCCTTGAGCCGGTGATGAAGGTCGAGGTCGTGACCCCCGAGGAGTACATGGGCGACGTGATCGGCGACCTGAACAGCCGCCGCGGCCAGATCCAGGGCATGGAGCCGCGCGGCAACGCGCAGGTGGTCAATGCCAAGGTGCCGCTTGGCTCGATGTTCGGTTACGTCAACGACCTGCGCTCGATGAGCCAGGGCCGTGCGACCTACAGCATGCATTTCGACTGCTACGAGCCCGTTCCGCAGATGATCTCGGAAGAGCTCAAGGCGAGCCTTGCCTGAGCAGTCGCAACGAACCAGACCAGACAACCACAGAACCGGCGGGTAAAGCGATGTCGAAGGAGAAGTTTGAGCGTAGGAAGCCGCATGCGAACATTGGCACGATTGGCCATGTTGACCACGGCAAGACGACGCTGACGGCGGCGATTACGAAGGTTCTCGCGACGACGGGCGGCGCGACGTTCACGGACTACGCGTCGATCGACAAGGCTCCTGAGGAGAAGGAGCGTGGTATCACGATCAACACGGCGCACGTGGAGTACGAGACCGAGGGTCGGCACTACGCGCACGTTGATTGCCCTGGCCATGCGGACTACGTGAAGAACATGATCACGGGTGCTGCGCAGATGGACGGGGCGATCCTTGTTGTTAACGCCGCCGATGGCCCGATGCCGCAGACGCGTGAGCACATTCTTCTGGCGCGCCAGGTTGGGGTTCCTGCGATTGTTGTTTACATGAACAAGGTCGACCAGGTTGACGACGAGGAGCTTCTGGAGCTTGTCGAGCTTGAGGTTCGCGAGCTTTTGTCGTCGTACGACTTTCCGGGCGATGAGATCCCTGTTGTGAAGGGTTCGGCTCTTGCGGCGATGGAGGATCGCGATCCTGAGATCGGTGCGAACACGATCCTTGAACTGATGGCCGCGGTCGACAGTTACATCCCGACGCCTGAGCGTGCGATCGACCGTCCTTTCCTGATGCCGATTGAGGACGTGTTCTCGATTTCGGGCCGCGGCACGGTTGTGACGGGCCGTGTTGAGCGTGGCGTGGTCACGACGGGCGACGAGGTTGAGATCGTGGGCATCAAGGACACGACGAAGACGGTGTGCACGGGCGTCGAGATGTTCCGCAAGCTGCTTGACCGTGGTGAGGCGGGCGACAACATTGGTGCTCTGCTTCGTGGCACGAAGCGTGAGGAGGTCGAGCGCGGCCAGGTTCTGGCGCAGCCTGCCACGATCACGCCGCACACGAAGTTCAAGGCCGAGACGTATGTCCTGACGAAGGACGAGGGTGGTCGTCACACGCCGTTCTTCACGAACTATCGTCCGCAGTTCTACTTCCGTACGACGGATGTGACGGGCCACGTGCTGCTGCCGGACGGCGTCGAGATGGTGATGCCGGGCGACAACATCACGATGAACGTCGAACTGATCGCGCCGATCGCGATGGACGAGGGCCTGCGCTTTGCCATCCGCGAAGGCGGACGCACCGTCGGTGCCGGCGTCGTCGCACAAATC